>CAYJTI010000007.1:0-6151 GCA_964373135.1 uncultured bacterium
CGATATTTCTTTCCAATGTAATTCTGAATCTCCCGCCAAAGTTCCAGCTTCTCAAGCTCCCCTTCCGGAATCATCTCAGCCCGTAAGCCGTCATCCAGGTCGTGACAGGTGTAAGCGATTTCATCGGCGTGGTCCACGACCTCCGCCTCCACCGAACGGAAGCGTTTGGTCCGTTTCGTGTAAAACTTTTCCGGATGCTTTTTTAAACCCTCCCGCAGCTCAAACGTTAAATTCAGTCCTCGAAAATCCGGGTAACTTTCCTCCAGTTCTTCCACGATCCGAAGACATTGGACATTGTGTTCAAAACCCCCGTGGTTTTTCATCAGATCCGACAGGGCGGTTTGACCCGCGTGTCCGAACGGACCATGACCCAAATCGTGGGCGAGCGCGATGGCTTCAATGAGATCCTCATTTAGAGCGAGGGCCCGGCCGATGGTCCGGGCAATCTGGCAGGTCTCGATCGTGTGGGTCAGACGGGTGCGGTAATGGTCTCCCTCGTGATTAACAAAAACCTGAGTCTTGTACTGAAGCCGGCGGAACGCGGTGGAGTGGATAATCCGATCGCGGTCCCTCTGGAAGGCGGTCCGGATCTCGTGTTCTTTCTCGCGCCGGACTCTTCCCCGAGAATCCCGGCTCCGGACCGCGTAGGGGGCGAGGCGATCTTCCTCTTCAGACTCCAGCCGCTCCCGATCTTTCCTCATCGCAACGCACGGGCGAGCTCGCGATAGGTCTCCTTGAGAGAATCGGAAATGACCTTCGTCCCCGAAAAGATGGGCATAAAACTCGTGTCCCCCTCCCAACGCGGGACCACGTGGAGATGAACGTGATCGACCACGCCCGCCCCGCTCACCCGGCCGAGATTGAGCCCCACATTAAACCCCCCGGCTTTCAGCATTTTATGAAGTCCTCCCAGCGAACGGTCCAAAAGACGAAGGAGGTCAAGCCGCTCCGGATCCTTGAGGCCTTCGATGCTTGCCAGGTGGCGATTCGGCACCACCATCAAATGCCCGTTGTTGTAAGGATACCGATTCAGAATGATGAAACTGTGGGTGGAGCGAAGAACAACAAGATTTGCAGCATCTTTTCTGGCGGGAGCGCTCCGGACGCGGCAGAAGAGGCATCCGTGCGGCTCTTTCTTCTTGATGTAGGGCCTCACGTAGGCCTTACGCCACGGAGCCCACAATCTTTCCATCCGGGTCATTCAATCACTTTAAGCTTTCCAAAGAGTTCGAGTATAGCATTGAAGTTCTCGAGGTCCCAAATCTGAATTTTCGACTCTTGGGCTAAAAGTTTTGCATTGAGTTCGATGCCGCCCAGTGCCACAAGGAGGCGCCGATCGACCTTCCGCCGGAATTTTTTGAGCTCCTCAACGAAGGCCGTCACGTCGGCTTCCGTGAGAAGTTCCCGGGAAACCTGACAGAACCACCGCCCCTGAGACGTCCGACCGAAGATCGGAAAATAGCGGCCGTTGGTCGGGCGCGAGGCGACCTCGAGGAACGCCGGACAGGTGACCTTTTTCCGCTCAATCTCCACGACATCATTTCGAAACTCCCGAAAAAGCGAGCCGACCCGCTCGGTCAGGTCTTTCTGATCTTCTTCCTCGATCCGATGAACCTCGTCCCGCAGTCGAGCTTGAAAGATCATCTCCAGTCGCTCAGCCCCGGGCTCGAGGTTTCGGTCCTTCAGTTGAAATACCTCCCGGAGCCAGAAACGAAAAAGGGGGTCCCCCAGGCGGTAGAAGGATCCCCGTTTCTCAAGGACGCCTTCGTCCACGAGACGCTGGAGGAGTTTTTTAATCTCTGAGCTCTTCCTTCCTAAATAGGCGGCGATCGGCAGGGTCTTCATCCTCCCATTGGCAATCGCCAAAAGCGTCCTCAAATAGGGGCGCGGAAAGCGAGCGAGGCGGAGCAGGCTTTTGAGTTCTGATTGAAAATGAAGATTCAGGAGGCCGTAGGGCGAAAAGAGGCTTTCTTGAAGAACCCTGAGAAAGAACTCCGGTCCCTCGCCTTCACTTCGCTTTTGGGCCACAAGCGACTGTCCTTCCCGAAAAAACAGATGAAGATAATAAGGGTGATTGTCAAAAAGGTGGCTCAAGACTCGAAGGTGGGGGTCCGACAAGGACATTTCCGTGGAGAAATGCGCCGCCCACTCCCGAGCCGCTTGGACACTCAAGGGCCCCATCCGAATCACTTCGAAATTTCCAAAGAGGAGCGAGAGCCGGTCCTCAAAAATTTCACGGCTCCGATGAGGCTGGGAGCTCGTCGCCAAATAAAGCGTATCCTTCTGAACCATCATCTCCTTTCCGAAGAGCCCGAAAGGGTCCGTCAGCTCGAGGTCCCCCAGCGCCTGAAATTCGTCAAGGATAAGAAGAATCTGCTTTCCCGTCTCATCTCGCAAGACTCCGGTCAAACTGAGGAGCTCCCGAAACGCCTGTGCCGGTCGTTTGGCAAGGAGGTGTTTTTTCGCTTCCTGCATTCGGTCGAGGGTTTTCGGAATCTGCGCCCCGCAAACCTTAACGAGGGACTGAAATTCTTCCGGGGACGGAATCTGTTTTGAGGCAAGAAAACTTCGCAAGAGTGCCCCGAGCCATCGTTCCGAAAAGCTCTCCAGATCGATCGAATCGAGCGGGACGTAGATGGAAATTAAGTCGGGGTCTTTTCTGACCTTTCCGAGAAATCGAGCGAGAAGGTAAGTTTTCCCAATAAAACGGGGGCCGACCAAACCAATATTTTGCCGATACCCCTTCTTTAACGCCTCGACTCGCTGCTCGAGCCGGGAGAAAATCTCCTCGCGTCCGAATAAGGGGAAGGAATTCTCGGATTCTCCGACGTCCATCGTGATCTCCCAGAAGTTGAGAGAAAGATGTCCCTTGCAGGCGGAACGGAATTGGGATTGGGCGGGAATATAAACTCGGGATGAAGCCTAAAGTTTCTCGACCCGCTTTCCTTCGCGCTCCCCTTCCCAAAAATCAAAAAGCATGTTTATGATACCCGGCAGAAAAAATAAATCAAGCGTCTTTTGCCGATATCCTTTGTCGGACGAGAATTTTTAAGCCATAGAGCGGCTAGCGGGAATCGAACCCGCATCACAAGCTTGGGAAGCTTGGGTAATGCCATTATACGATAGCCGCGTGAGACAAAATCAAAGATCAAAGACCAAAAATCAGAAATAACGAGGCGGTGCGTGACGATTAAAAAGAACAGATTTTCCGGAAGAGTGCAAGCCTTTCTTCAATCTCTTTGGAGTCAAGCCGCCGCAGCCGGTCCAGACTGAACTCTTCCACCGTGAACGAGGCGACGATGGCCCCGAGCGCAACGGCCTTTTTGAAATTTTCAAATCCCAAGTCACCGGTCTGGGCGAGGTAACCCATTAGGGCCCCGGCAAAAGAGTCTCCTGCGCCGGTGGGATCGAAGACCGATTCCAAGGGAAATCCAGGAATCGCAAAAAAGCGGCCCTCGTCGAAGCCGAGAACGCCATGCTCCCCTTTTTTGACGACGACTTTCGCCGGTCCCCAGGAATGAATCTTCTGCGCTGCCCGAATCAGACTCGACTCCTCGGCCAGCTCCCGGGCTTCGTTTTCATTGATGACGACCGCGTCCACTCGAGATAAGACGCGGAGAAGCTCGGGCCGCTTCTTTTCAATCCAGAAATTCATCGTGTCACACGCCACGAACCTGGCCTTCGGCTTCCCCACTTGATTCAGGACCTGCTCCTGCAGCCCCGGATCGATATTGGCCAAGAAAAGGAATGGCGGGTTTATTTTAAAACGGAGTTCGGGACTAAAATCCGTCAAAACGTTGAGCTGGGTTTCTAGGGTTTCGGCGGTATTGAGGTCAAACCCGTATCGCCCGCGCCAAAAAAAGGTTTTTCCCCGCGACCGCTCAAGATGGCTCAAATCAATGGGCCTCTCCTGCAAGACCTTGAGAAATTCCTGGGGGAAATCCTCTCCCACCACGGCCACCACGCTCACGGGCGAGAAGAAGCTGGCGGCGTAGGAGAAATAAGAGGCGGACCCTCCAAAGGCGCGCTCCCGCTTTCCAAAGGGGGTTTCCACCTCGTCGATCGCCACGGTCCCAATCACGGCCAGAGGATAATCAATGGGCATCAGGCTCGATTCCTCCTCGAAGTCTCTTTGTTGCTTCGTAAACGTCATCGGCCCCGAAAATCGCCCGCACCGCCGCAATCCTTTTAGCGCCGGCTCTTAAAACGTCGCCCAGGTTTGTGGCGTCAATCCCCCCGATACAAACAAAAGGAATCCGGACCCGCAGGGAGACTTCCCGAATCAATGTCAAGCCCACCGCGGGATACGCTGGTTTCGTCGGCGTCTCGAAGATTGGGCCGACGCCGATGTAATCGTGCCCTTGACGGACGGCCCGGAGGGCTTCTGTGAGACTGTGGGTTGAGCGGCCGACGAAACACCTCTTCCCCTTCAGAATTTTTCGGACGGCCTCGATCGGAAGGTCTCCCTGTCCCAAATGCAGGCCGTCGGCTTCGGTCGCGGCGGCCAAGTCGGGCCGGTCATTGACGAAGTAAAGCCTTCGGTAACGATTTGCGATTTTTCGCATCTGAATCCCGAGGCGGCAAATCACGCCGTCCAAGAGTCCCTTCCACCGCAGCTGCACGATGTCCGCCCCGCCTCGATAAGCCGCTTCCACTTTCGTCAAGATCTCAGGATCTTCTTCGCGGAGATCGGTGACGGCATAGAGTTTAAAATTTTCGAAGGCTTTCTTTTTCCAATTCATACAAACGAAAACGAATCCTCTGAAACGCTTGCGTCTGGCCGTAACCGCCCATTTTTGAAATCTCCTCGAGCACCCGCGCCGCTTCCTGGGCCCGCTTCAAATTGCTCAACAAGAGGTCCCGCCACCTCGGCCTCTTCTTGTCCCGAATGAGACTCCGTCTCCCAACGTCCTCCCCCGAGTCCCTCGCCTCCACGAGTTTTCGATAAGAAATCTTCATCCCCAAAAGGGACTTCGTCAGATCGTGGCGGACCCGTTTGAGCCGCGCCGTCAGGCGGGCGTCCCGGAGATAAAATCGGGCGACCTCTTCAGAAACTCGAAGCGCCTCCTTGGCCCGGTTGTAATTCGCATCGATGACTCGAAGAAACGGCCTCTGGCCCAATCACTCCTCCAGTCTCCTCAAGATCGCCGTGGTCGAACGACCTGAAACGAGGGGAACGCGTTTCACCCTTCCTCCCCACGATTCCACCTCGCGGGCTCCCACAATCTCCGACTTTTTCCAGTCGGCGCCCTTCACGAGCACGTGCGGCTGGACCGCTTCAATCAGACGAAGCGGAGTTTCCTCAGAAAAAAGGGTGACGTAGTCGACCGCCTCCAAAGCCGCAATCACGCGGAGGCGGTCCTCTTCGCGATGAACCGGCCGGCCGGGCCCTTTCAATCGCCGGACCGAAGCGTCGGAATTGAGGCCGACGACCAGAATATCCCCAAAGCCCTTCGCCCGGTCGAGATAACTCACATGCCCTGCGTGCAGGAGATCGAAACAGCCGTTGGTGAAGACAACCTTTTTCCCGGCGCGCCGGAGTCTCTGACTAATTTCCTTCAGGCGGGGACGCGAAAGAATCTTGCGGGACGCATTCAAGGCGTGGAGAGGACGAGCTCTTCGACGACTTCCGAAAGCGCGTGGAGGGCGGTGATATGCACCTCCTGGATGTGAGGGGTTTGAGCGGACTGCGCTTGAAAACAATAATCGACGGCACTTTTGAGGGCGCCCCCTCCCTGTCCGGTGAAGCCCACGGCCGTCACCCCTTTGGCCCTTGCCGCCTTCACCGCCTCAAGAACATTCTTTGAATTTCCGCTCGTGGAAAGCGCAAACAAAAGGTCTCCCTTTTCCGCCAGGCCTTCCACCTGGCGCGCAAAAATAAGCTCATAGCCGTAATCATTCCCAATGGCGGTGAGGATCGAAGTGTCCGTTGTCAGGGCAATGGCCGCCAGACTCCGTCTCTCCCGTTTGAAACGGCCGACGAATTCTGCGGCAATATGCTGGGAGTCGGCCGCGCTCCCCCCATTTCCACAAAGGAGAATCTTGTGTCCCGAACGGAGGGCTTCTGCCGCCATCTCGGCGATTTTTTCCAAGACATCGAGCTGCGCCGGAGCAAAGCTCCTCTCGATGGCCGAGCGATTTTCATGCAGGG
>CAYJTI010000007.1:6161-19882 GCA_964373135.1 uncultured bacterium
TGGTTTTCACCGATAAGGTTTTCATCCGAAGAACGTCTTGGCGAGCTGGTAATAATCCTTTTCTACCACCTTGAGCTCCCTCACCGCCTCCGACAGCGGAACGTCTTTGATCTCCCGCCCCTGAAGACTCGCCATTCGCCCGAACTTTCCTGCAATCACAAGCTCCACCGCCCGCACGCCGAACCGGGTGCCAAGGACGCGGTCGAAAGCGGTCGGAGATCCGCCTCGCTGAATGTGCCCCAGAACGGTGACACGGGTTTCGAAGCCTGTCTTTTTTTCAATGAGCTCACCGATGACCTGGCCGACACCCCCCAAGCGGACGTGGCCGAATTCATCCAATTTTTGCTCGGCGACCTCCCCGCCTCCCAAAAGCCGCGCGCCCTCGGCGACCGCGACGATGCTGAAGGTCTTTCCCCTCGCATGCCGCCTCTTGATGACTTCACAGACTTCATCAATCGTCACCGGAAATTCAGGGATTAAAATCATATCCGCCCCGCCCGCAAGCCCTGCCTCCAAAGCAATCCAGCCGGCGTTGCGCCCCATAATTTCCACCACCATGACACGATTGTGAGACTCGGCGGTGGTGTGGAGGCGGTCGATGCATTCCATTGCGACATTGACGGCGGTGTCGAAACCGAAGGTATAATCCGTGGCGGAGAGATCGTTATCGATGGTCTTGGGAACCCCCACAATGGCGAGCCCTTCTTGAATGAGGCGCTGCGCCGCGCCGAGCGTGTCCTCTCCGCCCACCACAATCAGGGCCTTCAGCTCATGGCGCTTAAAATTGACTTTCAGCCGTTCCACATCCCCCTCGCGTTTGTAAGGATTCGTCCGGGAGGTCCCTAAAATCGTCCCTCCCTTTGGAAGAATTCCCGACACGGACTGTTCGTCCAGGATGATAAATTCATCTTCAATCATTCCTTTCCATCCGTTTCGGAATCCGAACACCTGCCACCCTTCTTGATTCGCGCGCCTCACGACCGCCCGAATCACGGGATTCAGACCCGGACAATCGCCCCCGCCCGTTAAGATGCCGATTCTTTCCATCAGACGGCCTCCTCCACTTCAAGCTGTGCTTCTTCGATTCGGAAGACGTCACAATAAATTTCCAGGCGGCAGCCGCTCCCCAGAATCTTCTGGAGCCTTTCCTGCACTTCCGTCTGGACCCTCGCCAGGAGCTCGGGCACATCCCCGCCCGACCAGAGGACGAGCCGAAGCTTCACTTCGACATCGCGGTTGTCAATGGAGACTTTTGTCTTCCACTCCTTGATAAGAGAAAACCGCCTCAAGACCTTCTTCGCGATGTCTTCGATGGCGGTTACCGAAACGACAATCGGGCCCATGTCGCTTTGATAAACCAAGGCCTCCGTTTGACGGCCCCGTTTGATTAAGACTTTGGCCAACGCGAGTCCCACAAAGATAAAGAGGAGTCCGACCATCCCCGTCTGAAGGGAGCGCCAAGGGCTTGAGTAGATTTCCTGAACCCGTTCGAGGGCGTCTTCGAGTGAAAGAAGGTGGAGAGACGCCATTAAAAGAAGGCTCCCCATTGTGAGAAACGCTAAAACGCCGAATAGGGTCGTGAAGGCATTGATGACTTTCATTCCGCTCGCCCTTAGGCTTCTTCCGTCCTTTCTTCCAGGCCCCCTTTTTTACTGGCGGTAAACTGGGTATCAATTAAATTTGTACTCACCTTCCCCTGCCGGAAGCGGGGTCGATTTAAGATCTTTTCGTGGAGTGAAATCGTTGTTTTGATGGGGCTCACGACGGTTTCTCGAAGGACCCGCTGCATGACGGCAATCGCCTCGGCCCGCGCCGCCGCATGGACGATGAGCTTTGCGATGAGGGAATCGTAATAGGGCGGGACGGTGTAGCCCTGATAAACGTGGGAATCAACCCGGACCCCCGGCCCCCCGGGGAAAAGTAGAGTTTCGATCTTCCCCGGCGAAGGCAGGAAATCCCGGTCGGGATCTTCCGCATTAATCCGGCATTCGATCGCGTGGCCTTCGAAATGAATGTCCGATTGATTCCACTTCAGTTTTTCCCCGTTCGCGACCGCAATCTGGGCCTTGACCAGGTCAATCCCCGTCACCATTTCCGTCACGGGATGCTCCACCTGAAGCCGGGTGTTCATCTCCATGAAGTAAAAATTGTCATCTTCATCCAGAAGGAATTCCACGGTCCCCGCATTCTCAAACTGCACTGCCTTGGCCACGCGCACCGCCATCTCCCCAATTTTCCGCCGCACTTTCGGATTCAAATTGGGGGCGGGTGACTCCTCGAGAAGCTTCTGATGGTTCCGCTGGATGGAACAGTCCCTTTCTCCCAAATGGAGGATGTTGCCTTGGCTGTCCGCCAAGATCTGAACTTCGATATGCCGGGGTTCTTTGAGATACTTTTCGATGTAAACCGTCCGATTTCCAAAGGCGGCTTCCGCTTCCGCCTGCGCCGTCAAAAAAGCACTGATGAGCCTCCCATCGTTGTGGGCGACCTTCATTCCCTTCCCGCCCCCGCCCGCCGCCGCCTTGATGATGACGGGGTAGCCGAATTTCTTGGCGATCCGAAACGCCTCGTCTTGATCTTTCACGGCCTCCTTGCTTCCCGGGATCGTCGGAATGCCGGCCTTGCGCATGACCTGACGTGCCATCATCTTGTCGCCGGCGAGCCGGATGCTCTCCGGTTTAGGGCCGATAAATTTGATTTGACACGATTCACAGATCTCGGCGAAGTGCGCATTCTCGGCCAAAAAACCCCATCCCGGATGAATCGCCTCCACATCGGCCACTTCTGCCGCGCTGATGATGGCGGGCATGTTGAGGTAGCTCTCGCTGGAGGGGGCCTCCCCGATACAGATAGCGTCATCGGCGAGCCGGACATGTAAACAATCCCGGTCCGCCTTGGAATAGACCGCCACCGACTTGATTCCGAGCTCCCGGCACGCCCGAATCACTCGAATGGCTACTTCTCCCCGATTGGCGATTAAAACCCGGCTGAACATATTGGCTCCTTAAGAGTACCTAAGCTCTAAAAAATGAAAAAACCGTTATCTCGGAGAAAACCGTTCTCTTCGAGACAGGATAATGAAGGCGGCCCTTCTAAAAGCAAACTACGCTTTTTGAATCTTAAAAAGAGGCTGGTCAAACTCTACCGGCTGGCCGTTTTCGACGAGTATCTCTTGAATAATTCCACCCAGATCGGACTTGATTTCATTCATCAACTTCATCGCCTCAATGATGCAGAGGACATCCCCCTCATTCACCCGTTTTCCTTTGGTCACGTAAGGCGCCGCATCGGGGGCCGGCGTCGTATAGAACGTCCCCACCATCGGGGATCGAACCACCACGAGATTCGCCGATTCGGCCGTTTCCCGGGCCATTTGCTGCCCCACCGGCGGGATGGCCGCCGACGCGTGTCCCTCGACCCCCGCCGCTTGGGGAAACGAAATTCCTTCGGGAACGATCTTTCCCGCCGGTCCTCTCTTGAGACGAATCTTAAGCCCCTCCTTCTCGACTTCAAGCTCGCTCAGACCATGCTCCTCCATCAGATTTATCATTTCCTTCAATTCCTTGAGGGTCACGGTTTCTCTGCCTCGTCAATCAGCATCACCGGAATGCCTTCCCGAATCGGATACCGAAGTCCGCAGCCCGGATTCTGGCAAATGATTCGTTCTCCCTCAAGTTTGACTTCGGACTTGCACGCCGGACAGGCAAGGATCTTCATCAGCTCAGGATCGATCATTTCAAACCTCCCGCAATTTTTCAACGGCCTTTAAATCGTGAATCACTTCCCCCTTAAGCCCCCCTTTGAAAGCAAACATGAGACCGGCCAGCAGGGCGGACCCATAGAAAAGAATGTCATAAACAATGGAAAGCGCAAGCGCTTTCTCGACCGGCATAATCGATTGGAAGAAAATCACAAAACCTGCCTCCCGAACACCCAAGCCGCTGAGGCTGGGGGCCAGACTCACAAAGCCAATCAGGGGGACAAGAACAAAAAAAGGCCACGGGGAAACCTCCAGACCGAGCGCCCTTCCGAGGAGGTAGACATCCCAGAAAAAAAGAAGCTGGGCGCCCACCGAAATCAAAAAACAAAGGCTCATCGCCTTTTTGTGGTTGCGATAATCCCGAATCGCATTGTAAAGCTCGAGGAGTCTATCGTGCCACGAGGATGGAATCAAAAATGAAAGAAAGGTAAACTGCTTTGCAAAGCGACGGCTCGTAAAAAAGAGAGCCGCCAGGACAAAAATTCCCAACGCCCCATAAACGGACCGTTCTACGGCCGGCGACGCCAAGCTCCCTCCGTAAACGGCCAAGGCGGTCAACACAATTGGAAAAAGAGAAATGAAACCGACCAGCCGGTCCAGAATAATGCCCGACATGGAACCCATTTTCTTCCCCGAATATTGATAGGCGTAATACCCTTTCGCCAAATCCCCGCCGAGCGCCGACGGCAGAAAGAGGGTAAAAAACAGACCGAGGAAAGAGAGATAAAAGGTTTGGAGAAAGTTGATTTTGAGCTGCTGAATTCGGAAGATCAGCTGAAGCCGCCGTGAGATTAAAGCAAGGGCCAAACTATAAACCGTCACAGCGAACAGGAACCAGTCCCAGCGGAGCCCTTCCCGAAAAACGAGAAGGGATTCGCCGATTTTTCCCCGCAACGCATAACCGAGTCCCCCCAAGGCCAGAAGGCTGACGCCGACTCGGAGGAGAAAATTCCGGCTTGGCTTCATCGGCCTTCGACCTTAGCCGCAAACTTCATCTGGAGCTCAGGAAGGAGGCTCTCAAAGGTTTTTTCTTCCTCCGGGTCCAAATTTCCTCGGGTTTTTGACTCCAGAAGCATCAGGAGGTCAATCGTTTCCTTTGCCGCTTCGAGATCGACCCGATGATTCCGGGTCTCAGGATGGGGAAGCTCCCCCAGATGGATTAACGCCTGATAACCGAGCGAGGTTAAGAAGGTTGTGAAAGAAAGGGCGGATTTCGGGTGAGCTTCGGGCGTTCGGCCCCCCTTTTCCCGGGAGACATTTTGTTTCCAGCCCTCGTCGACCTTTTTCTCGGTGAATCGGACGTCTTTCTCCATAACCTCAGTCGTAACTGCGTGATAAAAAAAGAGGTTCTTGGCCCGAGTGGGGAGAGAAGTTAAGCCAAGAACCTCTATAGGGTGAGTGGAGACCCATTGGCCTCCAATGCAAGTAATGCTTATATCACAACCGTGAAATTCGTGTCAACAAAATTGTTACACAAAATTGTTACCGGCTGAAATCAGGCGGGATTGGAGGTAAACTCGACGGCCAGACCGAGGCCATGTTTGCGGACTTCCTTCCGCCGCACAATCCCCTCCAACTGGTACTCCTCCGGAAAATTCCCACTGGGGTGGATTTGGACCGAAACCCGAGTGTTTTCAAGGGGTTCCAGTTTTTCAATCGCCTCAAGAAAATCCAAATCCAGAAACTCCACAAAAATACCCCCTTCGCTGATATTGGTTGCAATAGCCCGGCTTGCCCGCTCTTCTTTCCCCTGTGGATAGAGCGTCAGTTCGAGAGGAATCGCGACGTGCATTCGTTTTGAACGCCGCCGCTCTAGGGCAATCCCCGGCCCCCCTCCCCCATTCCTCCGCTCGTTTTCCCCCAGCACCTTTCCCAACTCGTCCTTGTGGAAAAGGAAAGGACCAAAATCCTCCGCCACCTCTTTCTCGGTGGGACAGATTCTCATGGTCCGGGGAAGATAGGTATCCTCGAGTTGACTCGTTAGTAATTTGGACGCGCCGAAAATAACACTCCGCTGCGGCCGGATGAAAGCTGCCACAAGCTTCCGGATTCCCAGCTCGTCGAGTGATTTGATTTTCTGGAGATTCAGAATCACTCGTTGCAGACGGTGGCGCCGGATGCTCCGTTGAATCTTCCACGCGGCATCCTGAAGGCTTTCCAGGTCCGGGTCGCCCAGAAGATCAAAGACCTTAACGTTTCCAATTTCCCGACTCGAAACCCTGAGACGGCTCATAGCCAATTTCCGGGTTTCTTCCGCGCCCGATAGACTTGATTGAGTTTGGCGTGCATCGCCGGCCCCATGTGTTCAGCCAGAAGCGACTCTCTCAGCCTCCGGGGTGGAAGCCCCGCTCCTCCTTTTCGGATGCTCTTTAATCGGTTCAAGAACCCAAGAACATGAGTCATCTTTTAACCCTCCCTCTCCCCCTCTTGCTTCAGAAACTCTCGTATCTGGGCCTGACCAGCGCGGTCCAACCCATAGAACTCTAGTCCGACCCCCCTCAACTCGGCTCCCTCCCCTTCCACCCTCAACACCTTCCCCTCACTCTCCACCACCCGTTCTCCGGGGAGAATTAGCCGGATGTCCAGCATCTTCAAGTCGAAGGGGTCGAGTGTCCTCCGGGCCAATTCTTCCATCTCGGAGTCCAGAAAATAGGCATACAGCCCACCCTCGCTTAGGTTTGTCACGACCCCTTCAAAAAAGAATGGCGCCTCGCTCTCCTGAATCTCGAACTCCAGGGGAAGGCCTGTTTGAATTCGGGGAAACCGCCGCCGCTCCTTCCCAAGCCACTCCCCTGCGAGCGACAATTCCCGTCCGAAATAATTCACTGCCTCCCGCTCCCTCTCGAAGATAGGCACCTTCTCTTTAGCCTCCATCCTCTCCCCAACAAAAAACAACGCCAGATTATTCCCTAACATCGCCGACTTCTCGACCCGCCGCGCCGCCTCAAGAACCGCCTCCGCTCCCCGGTCGTCTACCTTTTCCACCCCCCGCAGGATTACCAGCAGAGCCCGGCTCGCCTGTTCCTCTAAAATTTCCATCATCTGTTCCCTGGTACGCCCGACCCACGGCTCCGTTAAGAAACCCCTGAGCTCGAAAATATCCACCGTTCCAACCTTCCTCGTGCTAATCCTTGGTACCATCTTCATCAGCTTCCTGAGGAAACTATTCCACAAGAACTATAAAAAGTCAAATCACCGTATTACTTTGATTATCTATTACATAATTTAGTACCTATGTTAATCCTATTTCTAGCATTATATAGTAACCAATGAAATTGGCATAACCAGCTACAAATCAATGAGTTATGAGAGATACCTCTTATGCCCGATCTTTTTTAAGTCTGCCCTGTCGAGGCGAGATTGTGCGGGCGCCCGCACAATTGGGGGGCGGCAGGTGCCCTCAGGAAGATACTTCCCCTTTATTTCCCTTCAGTTCCGTGAGGCGTTCCAGGTGGACTTTTTCGAATCCGAATCGGGTCGGCTTGTAGTACTGCTTTTTGCGGCGGATGTATTCCTGCTCGATAAAATGACGTTCCTCATTATGAACGTATTTGTAACCCACCCCATGTCCGAGCCGCTTCGCCCCGCGATAGCTCGCATCCTTAAGAGGCGACGGCACCTCCTCAGTCGTCTCCCCCTTCACGTCGGACAGGGCCCCTTGAAGCGCCAGGTAGCTCGCATTACTTTTCGGGGCGAGCGCCATGTAGGTCACAAGCTGGGCCAAAATGATTTGCGCCTCCGGCATTCCCACAAATTCAATCGCCGCCAGACCGGAGGCGGCGAGAATCAACGCTTGCGGGTCGGCATTCCCAATGTCCTCGCTCGCCAAAATTGCAACTCTCCGGGCAATAAATCTTGGATCTTCGCCGGCGTAAATCATCTTGGCGAGCCAGTAGACCGAGGCGTCCGGATCTGAGCCACGCATGCTTTTGATAAACGCGCTCGCCGTATCGTAATGGTAATCCTCGTCTCGGTCGTAATAGACGATTTTCCGCTGACACGACTCCTCAGCCGCTCTTTCGTCCACGACAATTGTCCCGCCCGCGTCAGGGACGGTGGTGAGCACCGCCACTTCTAATGCGTTCAAGGCTCGCCGTGCGTCCCCCGAAGCGCTTTTCGCGAGGTGCCGAAGCGCTCCCTCTGTGATTTTGACCTCCAGCTCCCCGAGCCCCAGTTCCTTATCCTCCAGCGCCCGTTTCATCAGCGCGAGCAAATCGTCCTCCTCCAGCGGACGCAATTCGAAGACGAGGGAACGGGAAAGAAGCGGACCGGTCAGCGCAAAGGAAGGGTTGTGGGTCGTGGCACCGATGAGAATGACGTGTCCCTCTTCGAGGTCCGGCATCAAGACATCCTGCTGGGCTTTATTAAAGCGGTGAATCTCATCGATAAAAACGATGGTTCGGGCCCCTCGGAAGTCGTGAAGCCGTCTCGCCTCGTCCAGGACTTCGCGGAGCTCGCCCACATTCGACGTCACCCCGTTTAAGGGAACGAAGTTGGAACGGGTCGCCCCAGAAATGATTCGTGCCAACGTTGTCTTCCCGCTTCCCGGGGGCCCGTAAAGGATGAGAGAGGTCAGGCGGTCGGCCGTAATGGCCCGTCGGAGAAGTTTTCCCTCTCCCAGAAGGTGATTCTGACCGAGAACCTCGTCGAGAGTCCTCGGACGCACTCTCAGGGCAAGCGGTGAACCTTTTCCCACCGGCCGCTCTTCGCCCATCTCGCCCTCGGGAGCGAAAAGTTCTTTTGTGCTTTCAATCCGCTTCCGCTTCGATTTCATCTTACCGCCCGACGAGCCAAAAAAAATGCCCCACCCTACCGTGTGCGACCCTTTTGTTCAGAACCCTCATCTAAGGTGGGTTTCCTATCCGCTGCGGCGCACCGCAGCGTTTTCGGAATCCCGAGTTTTCTAGTGTTGGTCCTAAAAAACCAGCCGCTGAACCACGAGTAGCGCAGGGCACGGTTATTTTAGCACCCTAACGCTTTTCTTGGAAGGAGGCTTTAAATTTTTTCGCCACCTCGGAGGCAATCGAGTCATGGAGCTTCTGGATTTCATCGGAAAGAAGGGTTTTGTCAGGCGATTGATACGTAATCCGGAGGGCCACGTTTTTCTCTCCCTTGGGAACCCGTCCGCCCCGGAAAAGGTCAAACAGTTCCACGTTTCGGACGAGCCCCTGTCCGAGTTGTTCAATCTGACTCACGAGTTCACTCAGTTTAACGGATTCTTCCACCACCACGGACAAGTCGCGCTCCATGGGAGGAAACCGAGGAATCTCTTTCACCTTTCTCACCCCCGGCAGCCGCCGGACGACGCGCTCGAGCGAAAGCTCGCCAAAGAAGGCTCGAGAACGGATATCCACCTTATTTCGAAGCGAGGCCGAAACTTCCCCGAGCGTCCCGATTTTTTCTTTCCCGATTAAAAGAGAGGTGCCGGCCATAAAATAGGGAGCGTCGTCCGTCGAAAATGAAACCTCCACAATCCCAATCGAATCGAGGTAGCCTTGCAAAATCCCCTTCAAGTCATAAAAGTCGAACGAACGCTTTGCGTCCTTCCAGCCCGCCGGCCGCGCCCCCCCGAGAAGAAAGCCCAGCGTTTTTTCCTCCTCCGGCGGTACCGCCTCCGATTTCCGGCGGTAACAATTTGCAATCTCAAAAATGAGGACGGAGGACTCCCCGACGCGCTCATTGCGCCGAAGCACCTCGAGCAAGCTGATGAGAAGGGAAGGCCGAAGCAGGGTCAACTCCTCGTTAATGGGGTTATGAATCTGGACCGTTCCTTTCAGATCGATTCCGCTCCCCTTGAAAAGCGCGGGCGGGACCAAACTTGAAGTGACTGTTTCAAAGAGCCCGGCCCCCGAAAAAAAATTTCTTGTCGCCTCCTCCAGCCGTCGCAGCGGATTCGGCTTCCTTTCAAGGGGAGGCCGTTCCGGGAGCGACTCTGGAATTTTTTCATACCCCCCGAGCCGGGCAATTTCTTCAATGAGGTCGACCGGCCGCTCGAGGTCGGGACGATAGGACGGAACGGTGACCACCCAGTTTTCGGGATTTTCATTCTTAGGCTCAAGGCTGAGACGGGTCAAAATCGAGTGGACCTGGTGAGGCTTCATCGCCACCCCAAGCACTTTCTCAACTTCCTCGAGCGAAAGATGAAGTTTGGGTTTGGGCAACGTCGGTTTGCGGCCCGCCTTGAGGACGGCCGTCACACGGCTCACGCCCGCCAGTTCCCGAAAAAGCCGAATCGCCCGCTCCCGGCCCGAGTCGACCCCTTCCGGGTCAACGCGGCGCTCAAATCGATAGGAGGATTCGCTCGCCAGTCCGAGCCGGAGCGCTGTCTTCCGAACCCAGCGGGGATGGAAAAAGGCAGATTCAAGAAGGATATTTCGTGTCCGCCCGCTCACCTCGGTCTCCTGGCCTCCCATCACTCCGGCAATGGCCACCGCCCGCTCTCGGTCCGCAATGACCAAATCCGTTCCCAGGAGTTCCTGCCGGGTGCCGTCAATGGCAATGAGATTCTCGCCGCTTTTGGCGCGGCGGACTTCGACCGTTTTGCCGCGAAGAAGGTCGGCGTCAAAGGCGTGAAGCGGCTGGCCGAATTCGAGGAGGACATAATTCGTAATGTCGACGACGAGATGAATCGAACGCATCCCGCAGGCCAGAAGCCGGTTCTTCATCCACTCCGGAGTCTCATTCGCCTGAACCCCTTCCAATAGGCAGGCCGTGTAGTAAGGGCACCCCTCCGCCTCTTTAAGTTCCAATTTCCAGCCCGACGGCATGGGACGCTCCCCGGGATTTTCCGTCGGCGGAATTTTCAACCCAGTGTTTTCGAGGGCGTGAATTTCACGGGCGACCCCAAGGTGTGAAAGCCAGTCCGGCCGGTTCGTCGTCACCTCAACTTCGAAGACGGTGTCCTTCAATTCCGGCTCTGGCGCGGCCCGCTTCACCTCAAGCCCCACCATCGTGAGCCGCTCCGCCAGCCGCTCCAGCGGCGGCGGGAGTGTGACAAAATCTTTGAGCCAATTCGTGCTGACTTTCATTGTTAGAACTGCCTCAGGAATCGGACATCGTTTTCGAGGAAAAGCCGGATGTCTGAGATGCCGTGGCGGAGCATCGCAATCCGTTCGACGCCAAGGCCGAAGGCAAACCCTTGAACCTGCTTCGGGTCGTATCCCACCTGTTCGAAGACAAAGGGGTGGACGCTTCCTGCTCCGAGAAGCTCGAGCCACCCCTTGCCGCCGCAAACCGTGCAACCCTTTCCCCGGCAGAGAAAGCAGTTCACATCGACCTCGGCGCTCGGCTCCGTGAAGGGAAAAAAGTGGGGCCGAAATCGAATCTTCGTCTCTGAACCAAAAAGCTCGCGGAGAAAAAGGTGAATGATTCCCTTCAGCTCACTGAAGGTCGTCCGCTCGTCCACCATCAATCCCTCGATTTGATGAAACATGAACGAGTGGCTCGCATCGACCCGGTCCGGCCGGTAGACCCGTCCGGGCGCCACAATGCGAAGCGGCGGCTCGCGCTTCTGCATGACGCGGATTTGGACGGTCGAGGTTTGCGAGCGCAGGAGATAGGGCATCTCCCGGGGCGAGCTCGCTTTCGTGTAAAAGGTCGCAAACGAATCCCGTGAAGGATGGTCGGCGGGGATATTGAGCGCCGTGAAGTTATGAAATTCGTTCTCGATTTCAGGACCTTCCACCACTTCAAAACCGAGCCGCTCGAAGAGGCCGGTGATTTCCTGAATCGTCTGCGTAATCGGGTGAATCCTCCCGACCGGAGGCCGGATACCGGGAAGCGTAGGGTCGAAACTCTCTTCCCCTCGCTCGCTCTCGGGAGCGAAAAGCGACTGCCTCGCCTTAATTTTTTCTTCGAGACGGTCTCTCACTTCGTTGAGCGCCTGGCCAAGACCCCGGCGCTCTTCGGGAGAGAGGCCTTTCAGGGCGTCAAAGAGGCGGGTAATTTTTCCCCTTCGACCGAGATAAGCGATGCGGAATTCTTCGAGGGCTTCGAGAGTGGCTAAAGATTCGAGACGGTCTTGGGCCTCCCGGCCCAAAGTTTCGATCTCGTTCCGGTTCACCGCGCCTTGCGGGCAAGGGCCACAAGTTTCTTGAACGCCTCTCCATCCCGAACTGCAAGTTCCGCAAGAGACCGCCGGTCGAGATTCACCTTGGCCTTCTTGAGGCCCGCGATGAAACGGGAATACGACATCCCTTCGGCCCGGCAGGCGGCGTTAATCCGAAGAGTCCAGAGGCGGCGAAACTGACGCTTCTTCAGGCGCCGGTGGGCGGTTGCGAAGCGGAGGGCACGCTGGACCGTTTCGCGGGCGGTCCGATAAAGCCGGCGGCGGCCGCCGAAAAATCCTTTGGCCCGTTGCAGCCATTTTTTTCGGCGTTTTCGTGTCGCAGGAACGTTGGTGACCCGAGGCATGGTTCGGCCCTTTCTCCTTCAATCTCAATAGCAAAGAAGCTTTTTTATCATGCGGGACTCTCGAGCCGTCACGCTGACCCACCGCCGCATCTTCCGTTTCCGTCCCGACCTTTTGTCGGTCAGCAGGTGGCGGCGAGACGCCTTCATCCGGAGCACTTTCCCGGTGCCTGTAATTTTGAATCGTTTCTTAGCCGCTTTGTTCGTCTTGAGTTTTGGCATCGTTATTTCGCGGGGCGCTCGCTCTCTTATTGGTCTTCGGGGCGAAGTAAACCTGAATGGCCCGGCCCTCGAGCCCGGTATTGCGTTCAACCGTCGCCCAGTCGTTCACGTCCTGCGTAAACCTCTCGATGAGCCGCTCTCCAAATTCCAGATGGGTAATTTCACGGCCTCGGAAGAAAAGCGTCAATTTGACGCGGTCCCCTTTCTCAAGAAAGCGGCGGGCATTGCGGAGTTTTGTTTGGTAATCATGCTCCTCGATCTTGCTCGAGATCTTGACCTCTTTGACCTCAATCGTCTTATGTTTTCTCCGGGCCTCCTTCTCCTTCTTGCTCAGGGCGTAAACATACTTCCCGAAATCAAGAATCCGGCAGACGGGCGGCTTCGCCAAGGGGGCCACTTCGACTAAATCCAACCCTTCTTCCCGGGCGCGGCGGATTCCCTCCGCCACCGGCACGATGCCGATTTGTTCCCCTTTCGCCCCAATCAGGCGGATTTGAGGAATCCGGATGCCTTCGTTGACTCGGGGGAGGTGAGGGCCCGGACTCAAACTGGCTCCGAAACTTCCCGCTTCAGCATCTTTAAAAATTCTGGAAGGGACTGCTCGCCGAGGTCTTTTCGCCCGCGCGCCCGCACTGAAATTCGCTTCGTCTGAACTTCTTTGTCCCCAATCACTACGATGTAAGGAACCTTGGCAACTTCCGCCTCCCGAATCTTGTAGCCGATTTTTTCCGGGCGCGTGTCAAGCTCGGCCCGAATTCCCTCGCGCAAAAACTCCCGATGGACCTCCTCGCCCCTCGGGGCCTGTTTTTCGGAAATCGTTGCGACCCGGACCTGGACCGGCGCCAACCATGCCGGGAACGCCCCGCCGTAATGCTCGATTAAAATTCCGAGAAACCTTTCCACCGAGCCGAAGACCGCCCGGTGGACCATGACAGGCCTTTTCTCTTTACCGTCCGAATCGACGTAAGTCAACTGAAATCGCTCGGGCATCTGAAAATCGAGCTGGACCGTGCCGCACTGCCATGACCGGCCGAGCGAATCGGTGATTTCGAAATCAATCTTCGGCCCGTAAAAGGCGCCGCCGCCCGGGTGAATTTCGAACTCAATTTTATTCTGCTCAAGCGCCCTCTTCAAGCCTTCCGTCGCCTTCTCCCAAAGCGCCTCCGAACCCATCGAATCTTCGGGGCGGGTCGAGAGGCTCATCGCCACCGCTTCAAACCCGAAGGTCTTGTAGACCCGAAGAATCAAACGAATCACTTTTGTAATCTCTTCCTCGATTTGACTTTCCCGGCAGAAGATGTGGGCGTCGTCAATCGTAAAGGCCTTGACG
>CAYJTI010000008.1:0-2147 GCA_964373135.1 uncultured bacterium
TTGTCAAGGGAGATGAGATCGTGGAGGTGTCGACCGACGAAGGGACCGTGACGCTTGTGGCGCCCGCTTCGGGGATTCTCTCTGAGGTCTATTACGACGAAGGAGAGACGGTCGCACTGGGGGAAGTCCTCTGCCTCATCGAGGAGGAAGAGGAGAAAGGTCCGGGGGAAGCCGGCGTGAAAGAGGAGGGTGAGGAGGAGTAGGCGGTTTCGGAGTGTGAGCGGGACTGCTTTTTGATTCTCTCGAGTTTTGATGCACGAAGCAAATCGAATGAAGAGGCTGCCGCCGTATCTTTTTACGGTGGTGGACAGCCTCAAGCGGGAAGTCCGCAGTCAAGGCGTTGACGTCATTGATTTTTCAATGGGCAATCCGGACCTGGCCCCGCCTCCCCACGTTGTGGGGGCCCTCCGGGAAGCGCTCGACCTCCCCGGCATCCACCGTTACTCCAAATGGGACGAGCAAATCGAGCGGGACCTCCGCAAGGCAATTGCCCAGTGGTATCACGGGCGCTTTGGCGTCACCCTCGACCCTGACACAGAAGTCGTTCCCTGCATCGGCTCCAAAGAAGGCATCGCCCACCTCGCCCTTGCCTTCATGAATAATGACGACCTCGCCCTCATCCCCTCGCCGGCTTACCCCGTCCACTTCAACGGCGTCATCATGGCGGGCGGCATCCTCTACGACATCCCGATTCGGGAAGAGAATCGTTATCTCCCTGACCTCTTTTCCCTCCCGAGAGAAACCACCCGGCTGTCGAAACTTTTGATGCTGAGTTATCCCCACAATCCGACGACAGCCACCTGCGACCTCGAATTTTACGAACGGGTGATTCACTGGGCCCGTGACAAGCAGATTATCATTGCTTCTGATTTGGCCTATTCCGACATCGTCTTCCGGGGGAAGCGGGCGCCGAGTATTCTTGAGGCCAAGGAGGCTATTAAACATTGCGTTGAATTTCACACCCTTTCAAAATCCTACAGCATGCCCGGCTGGCGAATCGGTTTTGCCGTCGGAAATCGCCAGGTCCTGGCGAGCCTCGCCAAGACCAAGAGTTACTGCGACTTTGGAATTTTCCGGGCCATTCAATATGCCGCCACGAAAGCGCTGACGGGTCCCCAAGGTTACATTCAGAAGGCGGTCGAGACCTATAAAAAGCGCTCCGAGTTTCTCGTCAACGGGCTCAACCGCATCGGCTGGCCGACCAAGAAGCCGGACGCCACGATGTATGTCTGGACGAAGCTTCCCGTCAAGTTTGGCGAGCATACCTCCATGGCCTTCACCGAGCTTTTGATTCGTGAGGCGGGTGTGGCCGTGGCGCCCGGAACCGGCTTCGGAGAATACGGAGAAGGCTATGTGCGATTTGCACTCGTGGTCCCCGAGGAGCGTGTCAAAGAGGCCCTCCGTCGGATTCAGGGCTTTTTACAAAATGGAGGCTCCCGCGCCAAGTCGAAGTCAAAGGCAATGGCGAGGCGCCGGGGTGGAACGTCAGAAGAAAGGAGGTGAGTATGAGCATGCCGCAGGGGAAGGTGAAGTGGTTCAACAACCAGAAAGGTTACGGTTTCATCGAACTGGAACCGGGAAAAGACATCTTCGTCCACTACTCAGCGATTCAGGGTGAGGGTTTCAAGACGCTGAACGAGGGCGAGACGGTCCAGTTTGAGATTGCGGACGGCCCGAAGGGCCAGCACGCAGTCAACGTCACTCGAGTCTAACTGACTGATTGAAAATTCCGAGTGGCCGTCCCAAAAAAGGGGGTGGGTCATTCACGTGAGGACGAAACCGATTGGTGTCTTTGACTCCGGTTTGGGGGGCCTGACGGTCGTCCGGGAAATTCGCCGCGAGCTTCCGAGCGAAGCCGTTCTCTATTTCGGCGACCTTGCCCGGCTTCCCTACGGCACGAAATCGACGAAACAAATCCGGAGGTTTTCCCTCGAGAATACCGAATTTCTTCTCGAGAAGGGAATCAAGGCGCTTGTCGTCGCCTGCAACTCCTCGGCGAGCGCGGCGTTTCCGATGCTTCATCGCCGGTTCCCGCTTCCCATCGTCAGCGTCGTCGAGCCTGCCGTGGAGGAGGCGCTCGAGCGGACCCGTTCCGGACGGGTCGGAGTCATTGGGACCCCGGCCACCATCGAAAGCGGTAGATCGGA
>CAYJTI010000008.1:2157-15112 GCA_964373135.1 uncultured bacterium
GCGGTGTTTACGAAAGGGCCCTGAAGAAAAAAAATCCTGAGCTTCAGGTTTTTACCGGGAGCTGCCCCCTTTTCGTCCCGCTCGTGGAGGAAGGGTGGCTCGACGGGGGGGTCGCCGAACGGGTCATTGAGAAATACCTCTTGCCGCTCGCCAAAAAGAAGATCGACACCCTCATTCTCGGCTGCACTCATTATCCGATTCTGGCGGAGGCGATTCGGGAATTTTTCGGAGCGGGCGTGGCGTTGATTGATTCGGCCGTTCCGGCGGTCCGACGGCTCCGAGCGCTTCTTGAGGGAAGAGACCTCGTCAATCCGAATCCTCTTCCGGGCCGCTTCCAGGTGTTTGTCAGTGATTTGCCGCGCACCTTCCAGAGCGTCGGGGAACGATTCCTCGGTGAAAAGCTCCCGGCGATTAAGGTCGTTCAAATCCGCTCGCAAGTTGGGAAAATGGTGACAGTCACCAAGAAAGGCAAGAAAGGTGACAGTCCCCAAAAAAGGGGACAGTCACGGCAGAAATGAGGGCGGTTGTTCTCCTCTCGGGTGGCCTGGACTCCACGACCACCCTTTATGCCGCCCGGCGGGAAGGGTTGACTCCCGTCTGCCTCACGATTCATTACGGCCAGCTCCACGAGCGCGAAATTGAATCGGCCAAGAAAATTGCCTCGTCATTGAAACTGGAGCACTGGCTCATCCCCCTTTCGCTTCCTTGGGGTGGAAGCGCCCTGACGGACCCTGCTCTCGAAGTGCCCAAGGGGCGTGACGAAAGGGAAATGTCCAAGGAAATTCCGGTCACCTATGTTCCTGCCCGTAACAGCATTTTTCTTTCGCTCGCCGCTTCACTCGCTGAGGTGAAAGAGGCCGAGGCGATTTATTTCGGCGCCAACGCCCTCGATTACTCGGGGTATCCCGACTGCCGGCCGGAATACATTCGTGCGTTTGAAGAGATGATGACGAGAGGAACCAAGGCCGGTTCCGAAGGCCGCCGCATTCGAATCGTGGCGCCGCTTCTCAAGCTTGGGAAGGCCGACATCGTCCGGCTTGGAAAAGAATTGGGCGTCCCCTTCGAATGGACGTGGTCCTGTTACGAAGGGAGGGAGACCCCCTGCGGCGAGTGCGATTCGTGCATCCTGCGCGCCAAAGGATTTCGAGAGGCTGGAATCGAAGATCCGTTGCCGGCTGGCAGGCACGATGCTGTTCGGCCGTCATTGCGAGGCGACGTTCTAAATGAGGCTGAGCAGAGATTGCTTCGCCCACAGCGAGAACACTGTCTCGCAATGACTGAGTGAATCATGCGCCACCCACCGAGCCCTCACGAGGCCCGGATTTGTGAAATCTTCTCCTCCCTCCAGGGCGAAGGGGTCCGAATGGGGGAGCGGCACCTTTTCGTCCGCTTTGAAGAATGCCACATTCACTGCGAATATTGCGACGAACTCGCGAAGCCGGCCAGGACGGTGACGCTCGAGGAGGTCGTGGCCGAAGTCGAACGCCTCGAAAAAGAGGAGGGGCCGCATTCCTTTGTGAGTCTCACAGGAGGCGAACCGCTCCTTTATCAAACGTTTCTCGGGCCGCTTCTCGTGCGGCTCAAAGCACTGGGATTTAGGACTTATCTTGAGACGAACGGAATCCTCTGGCAGGCGCTGGAATCGGTCATTGGGTGGTGCGACCTCATTGCGATGGATTTGAAACCGGCGAGCGTCACTAAAGAGAAAAGTTTCCTCAAGGAGCATCGCCATTTTCTGGCGCTCGCCAAGGGAAAGGAAGTTTTTATCAAAATTGTTCTTTCAAAACAAATCGACCTTCAGGAATTCCAGGAGCTGATTTCACTCGTCGAAGAGCGAGCGCCCGAGACACCCGTCATCCTTCAGCCGGTGAGTCTCCCGGGAGTCGTGGCCGGCCATCCGAACTTTTCGGCCGAAACGGCACTCGAAGGGCATGAGGATGAGGAATTGATGCAGCTTTTGAGTGAGCTTCAGCGGGCCGCGCTCCGGAGAATTCCAAATGTCCGAATCATGCCCCGCCTCCATAGAGTATTGAAGATACGGTGAGGAAAAGGGGACAGTCCCCTTTAAGGGGACAGGCAAAGTCCATGAAAAGAGAAGATGGCCGGAAAGCGAGCGAGTTAAGGAAGATAAAGATTCAGAAGGACTACCTCAAATTTGCGCTTGGGTCCTGTCTGATTGAGGCGGGCCATACCAAAGTGGTCTGCTCGGCGAGCCTGGAAGAAAAAGCGCCCCCTTTTCTCAAAGGAAAGGGAAAAGGATGGGTGACGGCCGAATATGGGATGCTTCCGGGGTCGTGCACGGAGCGGATTCAGCGGGAGGCGTCGAAAGGCCGCCCGAGCGGCCGGACGCAGGAGATTCAGCGTCTCATTGGCCGAAGCCTGCGCTCGGTGGTTGATTTGGACACCTTGGGCGAACGCTCGATTTTAGTCGACGCGGATGTGATTCAGGGGGACGGCGGCACCCGGACCCTAGCCATCACGGGATGTTTTATCGCGCTCGCCGAGGCGGTGGAAAAAATGCTAAGAGGAGGTGTCCTCGTCAAAAATCCGATTCGGGACTACGTGGCGGCGGTCAGCGTCGGCTGGTTGAATGGGACACCACTTCTCGATTTGAATTACGAGGAAGATTCCGGGGCGTCGGTCGATATGAATCTCGTCATGACCGGCCGAGGAAAGCTCGTCGAGATTCAAGGGACGGCAGAAGGCCGCCCTTTCACGAGAAAAGATCTGGACCGGCTCGTTGGACTGGGTGAGAAAGGGATTAAGGAACTGATACGAATTCAAAAAAGGTTCGTGAAGGGAATTCCCCCTCACCCTTAACCCTCTTCCCTGAGGGGGAGAGGGGAGGGTGAGGGTGCTCCTCCTGATGAAACTTCTCATTGCCACCAGCAACCGAAAAAAACTCGAAGAGTTGAAAACTCTTCTTTCAGATCTCCCCTTTGAATTTGTCTCCCTCCGGGAGGTGGCAAGCATTCCCGAGGTGGTCGAGGATGGAGAGACGTTTCAAGAGAATGCGATTAAGAAGGCGAGCGAAACAGCAAAGGCAACAGGAATGTTGACCTTGGCCGAGGATTCAGGCCTCACGGTGGAAGCGCTCGAGGGAGCGCCGGGTGTTTATTCCGCGCGTTTTGCCGGACCGGAAAAGGACGACGTGAAAAATTGCCTCAAGGTCCTCCGGCTGATGGAGAAACTTCCTGACACGTGTCGAGGCGCCTCGTTTGTTTCAGCGGTGGCGATTGCGGCACCGGAGCAATTGGTGGCCGTCGTGGAAGGGGAGGTGCGGGGTGCCATCGCTCGAGAAATGAAGGGGACGAACGGATTCGGATACGACCCAATTTTTATTTATGGCCCTTATGGGAAGACCTTTGGAGAGGTTTCAAGTGAAATGAAGCATCGCGTCTCACACCGTTTCCAGGCAGTCAATAGAGCCAAACCTTTCCTGCGTCGATTCCACGCTGAGCCCACCTCTTAACTTTATCAGTTTCAAGGAGTTACGTAGAAAATCCCGGCTTCTTTAAGCTTTTGACAACCCTTTGTGTGTGCGATAAACTGTTCGCTCTTCATGGAAATCCCTTCGGAGCGGAAAAATTTCTTCTTGAAAGTTCCGGCGTGGATTGTGCTGTTTTGCTTCTCTCTGGAGAGCGCTCACGCCTCGCCCGCCTTTCTTCCTGCCACGCCGGCCTCCTCGCCGAAAACGGTTTACCTTCTCCTGAACGCGCACGCCTCAACGGAATCGCAGCGGCAGATTGCCCGCCTTCTCAAGTTCTTCCAGAAGAAGGGAATTTCAAGTGTTGGGCTTGAAGGGGCCAGTGACCCGATTGACGGCCGCCTGTTCCGGGCATTTCCTGAGAAAAATGCACTGGCGCAAGCCGCCTGGGACATGGTGAAGGAAGGAAAGCTGACCGGGGCGGAATACTTTTACATCACCGCCCAAAAACTCCCGCATTTCTACGGCCTGGAGGAGAAAAAGCTGTATCTTCATAACCGGCAGGCGTTCATTCAGACCGCACAAGCCGCCGAACGAATCCGTCCGGTCCTAGAAAAAGGGGGGCGTTCGATGATTAAAATGAAAGAGAAAAATTTGTCTCCCAAGCTTGTGCGTTTCCTCCAACTCGCCGAACGTTTCAAGGCGAAAACGATTCCCTTTGAGGAATATTTCCTGCTTCTCTTGGAATTTTCGCGCGAGTCCGAGATTTCCCTAATCGATTACCCGCAGCTTTACCTCCTCTCAAAGGTGCTTTTAGAAAGCAAAAGGGAGATTTCTGCCCAGTTAACCGAAGGGATTAAAAAAGGATTGCTTGCGGCGGAGCTTGCGGGGCTCGCCGAGCGAACGGAGGGGCGGCTTGCGCGAACAGAAAAAGAGAGGGCGGAGCTGGAGTGGGTCCGCGCATTTCAACGTTTCAAGGGGCTCCTCGAATTAGAATTGACGGCGAAGGAATGGGATGAGGTGCGAAAAACCGGAAGCCGGGGGGAATTTTTTGCTTCGTTAGACCTTTCGAGGGACGAGGTTAAGGCCCTTGAAGAGGCAAGGTTTCACGCCCATCGTTTCTATGCCTTGGCTCGGAGACGGGACGGAATCTTCACGGGAAAAATTTTAAAGGAATTGTCGCATGGAAAAGTCAAGTCCACCGTCGCCGTCGTGGGGGGTTTCCACGAAAGTGGTGTGCGGGTGAGGCTTGAACGGGCGGGCGTGAGCGTCGTACGACTCCTGCCGAGGCTTGAAAAGCAGCTCGACGACATTCCCTACCGTGAGCGCCTCCTGAGCACCCTCGATCTCCCGCAGGTGATTTCGGCAACGGTTTCACGGGAAGAGCAGCAACATGCTCTGTATGAGCTTTTTTCCCTTGCCGAAAAGTTTTCTCGCTCCGAGGTGCGGAATAAAGGACAGAGGAGAGTCCCCAAAGGGGACAGCTCAGGGCTTCGGACGGCGGCCCGTGCCGAGGTGAGGGCGGAGCCATTCGATTCTGAGGGGGCGCGTGAGATAGGGATTTTTTATGAGGACAGCGAGTGGACGGGGGCGGAGGCGATTAGAGAGAAGGTGTCGAGTTATCTCAAGGATCCAAGAGTAGAGAACAGGTTGAAAGAGCGTGGTGTCTCTACGATTGAGATTCATCGGGAAGGCAACCTCATGCGTCTTCTTTTCAAGGTTCAGTTGCGAGGAAAAACAGACCGCGAAATGGAGATCGAGATTACGACAAGAAAGGTGATGTATCCGAATGAAGTGAAGGGGGCGCTTCGGTGGGTGATGGGGGAGCTGAAGCGGAAAATCGAGTCTGAGACGGCGAGCACGAAACTTGTCAAAGCAATCAGTCCGGCGGCGAGATTGAGACAGAGGCCCCTTCTCGCCGGCATCCTGGCAGGAATCATTGCGGTCAGTGGTATGGCTTATTTCGGCCCGAAGATCGTTCGGATGGTAGACCAGTCGTTTGTTTTGAGCCGTCAAAGTTTAGAATCGAAACTGGCGGAGATGGTCGCGAGCGTTACCCCAAAGTCTCGCGAGACTCAAGCCACCGTAGAGATAAAAGTCGGCAGGAGTTCCCTGTTTCCCGTTTCTGTCCGAGTTGAAAAGTCGGGGAAGGTGTCTGCAGAGTTTTGGCCCGAGCTCGTGAGGGCCTTTTCCCGACGTTTTGATTCGGAAACGAGTACGTTTAAAGATCGGGAGGATGAAATTTTGTTTCGCTCGGCCCTCCAACAGGCGAAGGCCTCTGTCGACCCATTGACGGGAGGGAAAAATATCGACTCAGAAATCAAGAAACGTCGACAGAAGTTCCAGGCCGGACAAACCTCAGGCGATGAAAACCTGACAGAGCTCGCAAGGGATTACGCCGGGGCATACGTCCACCATTATTATTTCCTTGGAATCCAAGGAATGTTTGATTTCCTGAAACAGTCCGGAATCAGTGTGTCCACGATTAGAAAAAAGGCGGAGACGACTCCTCACCTTGATTTGCTTGATAAATATTTTCACCTTGCCGGGGAATCAATGGATAGCTTGGATGAAAGACTCTTGAAGGTTCTGATTGTGGAAAAGCTTCTGGAAAATCTCTCACCCTCCGATCCGCTCCTCCAGGCGCTGGACAGGATTCTCCATCAGGACGAATTCCCCCCTCGAAGGGCACGGCGAGGCGCCGACGGGAAGTGGATGCTTTATCAGAAGAAAGACAACGATCTTTTAAAGTTCCTCGAAGAGAAGACACATTACAAGATCCCGCTTCGCTCGGAAGCGAGAAGCGTTCGCCGACAGAAACACCTGGAGCCTGCTCTGGAGAGGATTCACGAATTGATTGACGATTTCGAGGCCCAGGGATTGCTCACGACGGACGAAGCCGAGGCCCGTAGGACTCCGTTATCTCGTAGCGGAGGCTTAAGCCTGCGCTACTTCGGGCGGAGGGCCGAGGTGCGTGCGCCGGCCCCCGAAGAAATTCTCGAACGGGCGAGGCAGGATCTGGAGCTTGCCCGTGCGGAGAAAATGGGGGTCTGGGAGGTGCTGGATTGGAAAGATTTCGAATTTATGGCGGGCGGGACAACGGCAAATTCGGAATCTGAAGCAGCGGAGATTCGCCAACGAAGCGCAGAATTCCAGAAGCTGCGTGACGAGCGATTTGGTCAGCTGCTTGAGGTCGAGGGAGACCCCAGCCGCTCGGCGACGATTGAAAGGATTGCGAGAGAATTTGTCACCGATTCTCGATGGAATGACCCAGCGACGAATAGCCACATTGACCTCGTCATCCAAATCTGGAGCCTTCTCCGGGATGAGGCGTTCAAGAAAATCGGGATGGAGCTTTTGGACGCGATGAAGAGAGTCAGCCGGGAAGTGAGCCGGGAAAGGCGCCCCAAGGGGATTCAGGTTCGGGATTACGGGGCGCCGGACTGGATCCTGTCAGAAGGAGATCCGCAATTTCAATTTGAACTGATGACGGGCCCGGTGGCACCTGCCCCGAGCCACGGCTCTTTGTCGATTATTCGGGCGGCCATCGCTTATGCCCTGAAGCACCCGGAATTTTTCAAGGGAAAAATCGTGGGCGATGCCGGGACCGGCCCCGGGGCGATTCCGATTGCCCTCCTCGGCTGGCTCAAGCGGAGGGGACACTCCCCGCCCAAGGTTTACGCCCTCGACATCAACCCCAACCTTTCCTACTTCGTCTCAATCAACGCCATCCGAAACGGCCTCGAGAAGGGGGAAATCGAGTTTTTGGCGAGCAATTACTTCAAGGAACTGCCGGAAACTGTGGAGCTTGACGCCGTCTTCATTAATCCGCCGCAGATGCCTGCTCCGAAAATCATCAGCGCCAAAACCGAATCCGACAGAGGAAGGTTTTATTACGAACGCTCGGATTCCTATGACGGCCTTCACACGACGCGGCGATGGCTTGAGCGGGCGAAGAAGGTTTTGAAGCCGAGCGCCCCGGTCTTTCTCCATCTCGTCGACCGGATAGATTACGAGGCGACCGTCCTCCCAATGTTGGAGGTCCTTGGCTTTGAAGCGGAGGAAATTCCCAAATCGGTCATTTACGACCGGCTCGAATTCGACGCGAACGGCCCCTTTCCCTTCGATGATTTCCTTGCGGCAGAGGCCGAGACCGGCGTCCGCTACCATTTCTTTTATGAAGAGGAGGGAGAATGGAAAAAGATTACGACTCAAGAAGCGAAGAATCGCTACAAAAGGAATCTTCCCGTCTGGCGCCGCTTCCGGACGCTCGTCCTTCACGTGAAGTCAGCGTCTTCAATTTCACCGCGCTCTGAATTGCGGAAAGAGGGGAGGAGGGAGATTAATGCGCCGAGCGATGCTTCCGGCGGTAGAGATAGTCGGCGAGGAGGATTCCGTAAATCGCAAGGCAGAACAGCCCGAGAGCCAGGTAAAAACCCCAGAGTGCGTTTATCATTCCATCTCCCCTCATCTCTCAATTACATAAACGGCAACCCACAAGGCAAAACCGGTCAGGATTCCAGCGACCAATATCGTAATCGGAACTCCTCGGGGCTGCAAGAAGAAAGGGGCAACAAGGCCCGCAAGGTCCACCGTGAGGGCGTTCAGACACGCCTTCGCGAGATTTTCCCTTCGTTTAGCCGTGAGTCCCCAGAAGGAGTTCATGCTGCGCTGCCTATCTTCGAGGAGGAGGCTGTCACAAGAATGCCTGATAGTCAATCAAAAGTTTCATTATCTGAAATCTCTCAAAAACCCCGCTCCGAGGTGCGCCAGCCGGAAAGCGGGCCGGATGTCAATAAGGAGTCGGAAAAGAGATTCGACCGGTCCTTTGCGGACTTAAGGCATAGCTTTGCTTCAATGATGACGGCGGAGTCATATCTCGGAAAACTTCTAGAAATGATCCCATCAGAGGCCCAGCCCGAAGAAGAGCTAACGCTTCCCGAGCTCGGCCCGATTGAAGGCGCTCCCGAAGGTTATGACAAGCTTTCGTTAAAGGGTAAGAGGGAGTCTGCAAAGAATTGGGCCGAAGAAAAATTGAGAGTGGTGAAGGAAATGCTAACGCTCCTGAGCAAGATTCGAAATGTATTTTTGGGAGACTCGATGAAGAAACCTATGCGTATACTTGTGCAAGGCGCGCAGGACGATCTGGATGCCGCTGAGAAACGACTCGCTGGATTTATCACAGGCGATGAATCCCTCAAAGTCATCAAGCCGACCGACGTTAACGAAGCCGCGGAATCGGTCGCTGCCATTGCATCTTTTCCAAGTCTGTTTAGGGGTAAGATCACGCTTTTGGCAGGTCGGGACTTACCGGAGCTGCTGACGGACCCGGTCGATTTTCGGGAAGCCATGCTGAATTTGATTCAGAATGCCAAGCAGTCGTTCCCCGAGGGCCAATCGGGAAATATTGAAATCAGGACTTTCTATGATCGTAATAAAGGAGAAGTTGTAATTAGTATTTCAGATGAGGGACGCGAGATCGCTAACGAAATGCAAGAAAAGATTTGGGAACCGTATTACACCGACCGCGCGGATGGATCCAAGGGAGCCGGTCTCGGTCTCGCGATTGTGAAGAAAATCATTGAATCCCTCGGCGGCACGATCGAGGTCGATTCGCTGACGGAGGAGGAGTGGAAGAGGCTTGGTTTCAACGAGCTTCCCGGCGCCTTCCGTGTTGATGAGATAGAAAAAATTGACAAATTGTACGCACGAAAGTTCTATGAAGAAATAAAAGTGCCTTTTATGGCATTGACCGAGAAGATCAAAGAAATTGGTTCCCAGCCCCAGAAGGTAACTCCCCAAGATTTGGAAAGTGGAAAGACACTCGTCTCAAAGGTTCAAGGACTCCTTTCCAAGCTTCATAAATCACATGGTCAATCAGCGGCTGGAGCGGCCTACCTCAATCTCTTTAATCAATACTTATTTGCTCCGGAAAGTTACACGACCTTTTTGGGTAAAGAATCTGGTGGAGTCGACATCCCTAGGGGGTTGTTAACCCTAGCTCAGAAACAGAGAAGAAATCTTGAATTTGCGAGGCGAATCGCAGAAGGAGGGCGGACACAACCCGGCACGACGTTCACGATCCGGCTGCCGGCGCTGGCACTTGTGATTTACCGGGAGATGAAGACAGGGCTTGCGACCGAAGAGTTAATCAAGGCGGTGCAGGGAGAGGGGAATGCGAGGAACGGAGCTCCTCCCATCAATGATTACACCGGCGTGGGCGAATTCGTGGAGGCCCAGCTTGACCGGTTGGGTTTCCCGAAACCAACCCGGCGAAACGAAGAGCCGCTCTATGAACGGCGCCGGATTCGAAATGAAGTCATTGACCTTTTGAAAGCTGACCAAGAATTCGTGAGGCGGCTGAAGCTCCTCCAGGCCATCGGTGAGGCAGAGTTGATTGGCCGAGTGACTCAACTTGCAGGAGAGCTCGGGAAACTTGAAGGAATTGATTTTGTGCGAGCGCTGGAGGAGATGGAAAAATTCAGTCGCACAAGGAGCCCGCCGCCTCGTCATCCTGAGGCCCGTAGGGCCGGAGGATCTCGGCTTGAGATCCTTCGGTCCGATGAAAGCGGACCTCAGGATGACGAGGAAGGAAAGCGGACAATCCCCAAAAAAGGGGAGAGTCTCCTTTTCGTGGGGGACAGGGAACGAGCGGAACTCCTCAAACGGATGAAAAAATACCTCCGGCTCTACCACGCCACGTGGCGGGCGGACGGGAGTCCCGAAGGAAAAATCCCGGAGGGGACGAAACAAGGGGAAGCGCTCAAGCGCCAGGAGTTCTTATCCAAATTTCCGCAAGAGCGGGTTGAGCGGGGGATTGACTTTGTCCGGCAAGTGGTCCGGTCCAAGACCCATCTCTTGGGCCGGCTCGTATACCTTATTGAAGGACTCTTCCGTCGAAGGGTTTTCTCCCTCAACAACCTTCCGGCCGTTCAGGAATTTTTCAGGAGGAGCGGAGTCCGATTCAACCTTTACGCCTTCCGGGAATACGATTCGCCCGTCCGTTCCTTCAAATGGCGCCAGTATGTGAATCTCCTCGTGGAAAATCGCGCCCGAATCGATTCGGGTGCGCTGAAGGAGGCGGTGATTTATTCCTCGGGGAATGCCATTCAGGGGCTTCTCTACACCGTCCGCTACCTCAAAAAATACGGCGTCAAAATCGACGGCCAACTCTGGAAACTCCCGGCGGACTTCAAGGTGACGATGGTCGCCTATAGCTTCCTCAATGAGACAAAGAAAAAAAAGATCGAAAAATATCAAGGGCCCTACCGGCTATTCCGCAGTTGGCAGCTCGTCCCGACCGTGGATTTGACCCAGATCGTTTATCTCGATGAATTCATCAAGCGGGCGAAAGAAGCAGAAGTGCTCGACCGGCGGCGAGACAATCAGGCGATTAAACAACGCCTCGTCAATATTAACGAACTTCTCTTTCTCCTTGAAGCCTATGCGAAAAAGAAGGGCGTCCTGCACGTTTACGCCTCCAATGACGAGAGCATGGCCTTGGGCGGTGCCAGTCTCATGGCGGATATTCGGGAGGCCATCGGAGATCCGGATTACCTGGTGATGCCCTCGGGCGGAGGCGGGCCGCTGGTGGGGATGACGATTGATTCGTATTACCACGGCGGCAAAACGAAGGTGCTCGGCGCCCTCCCAAGAATTCGTGACGCTTCTATGGCCGATGGCCTTGCGATTCAAATGGCGCAATCGCTGGCCGTGAAGATGCTCGAGGCCTTTGGGTCGGATCTTTTTGAATTTGTCGAATTCCCGGAAGATCTCCTCGTGAAAGCCTTCGTGGAGCTTCATGCGATGGGCCACAAGGCCGAGCCGTCGGCCGCTGCCTCGCTCGCCGTCGTTTATTTCCTCATGTCAAAGGAGGTATATTGGCCTCTTCTTCGGGATAAAAAAATCGCCATCGTCCTCTCCGGAGGCAATTACACTCCGGAAATCCTCGCCCATGCCGCCAAGCTTTACAAGCGCCTCTCGATGTCCGGGCGCAGTTACCTCGCCCCCTCTCCCTCCCGCTCCGAGGCCCGCCACAAAGCGCGTCGGGCCGAGGTGCGGGGCGGGAAAGAGGAGAAAGAAAAATTGCGGCGGCGGAGGATTGTCCGGCTCTATCGGGAAGCAATGGGAGTCCAGAAGGAGGTGGCCAAAAAGATGAATGTGTCACCGACTTTCTTGAGGGAGAGGGTTGCGCCTCAACTCGGAATTGATTTTGACAAAGTGAAGATCCCACGGGGAATTCTCCTCAGATTCTTACGAGAAGGTGGAGAAAAATCGGATGAGGAGACGAGCGAGCGTCTCCTGAAATGGCTTGGGTGGGAAGAAAAAGGAAATCCGAAGCGGAACTTTTCAGCCCTGCGGCGTCAGGCGGCACGAAAAGTTCCTTTTGTCCGGCATCGCACATTTTCTGCGGCTCGCCTCATTTGGGGAGTGGGCTTGGACGATGCCGCCTTGAGTCTTGTCCTTCGCCTGAATGAAGAACTCGGTGGTAATCTGACCCAACTCGGACAGGCGCTTGGCTGGGAGCATGCAGGGGCAAAAGGGCGTCTTGAGAATTTCCTGGAAGAGTTGGCTCGGTTCCGGCACGAACCAGTGATTGCGTTAGGGAAGGGAAATGCCCTGACGGCCCTTGGAATGACGCCGGAAGAGGTCGTCCGTGAACTCAAAGAGAAGTTCGACTGGAGAATTCCTGATTTTGTTAAGGCTTACGAAGATAAACTTCGCTGGGTCGTTGCTCACCAGGGATACCCTGGTCTTATCCGTCAATTGAAAATTAAAAAGCCCCTGAAAGAAGTCATCACGGAAAGGGTCAAAAGATACAACGGGGTTCTCTTTTGGGCCGCCAGCTCTCTCGGCTTCGGCTGGGAAGGATTTATGGCAGTGGTCCATTCCCTGAAGACGATTGACCTCAAAAAAATTCAGAGAGAAATCAGGCAAAATCCCGGGACGCTTCTTCCCCTCTACCACGGGCTGAGAGGGGAAGGGGTGTTTGATGCCGGGCAAAGCCGCCGGGCGATTTTGGAGGCCTTCAAAAAGACGGGCTGGAATCTTTCAGATTTCAAGACCGGACTTTTCAAAGAGCATCCCATCATTCACGGGAAGAGATTGTCCGACAGCGATCTTTTATGGGGGTTTGACGTGGTGAAGGAATTCGCCCGGGAGTATCTCCTCTGGGAAGAGCGCCTCGGCCGGAATCTAACCAGCATCGGAAGACGATTTGGATTTGCAAGGCGAACGGCGCGGCGTCGGATGGAATCGATTTTGAAAGATCCCAGAGTCCGGAAGGCCGTCAAAGAGGCAGGGGGTGAGAGGAAGAAAGAAACCTCGGGGCAGAAATTCCGAAAAGGGGTCAGGCAAAGGCAAACGGTGCCCGCCGAAGCTGTCCGTTTCATGTTGGAGAAGCGACTCGTGAGCTTATTGGGTCTGAAATACCTGATGCGAGAGGAGGGGTATCGATACGAACCGGAATTTAGATACAGTCCGGGGAAGATCGACCGTGACCTCGAACTTGGTGAGGCGCGCTTTTTC
>CAYJTI010000008.1:15122-19859 GCA_964373135.1 uncultured bacterium
AGCGCTTTTTCGGCAATTCGGTGAAAGGCGGCGCAGGCCTTGACGAAATCCCCAGAAAGACGGCCGTGGGCGTGATTCAGCGGTGGATTTCTAGGAGGCTCTCCCGAAACTGGGGAATTTTGGCAAGGTATGAGCAGATCGACCGGCTCGTTGGAGAAATTCAAAAAAAGGCTCCGTTAAAGGCAAAAGTCCTTCAGGGACGTTACGGCTTCAGAGGGGAAGCGCCTCGGAGGGCGAAGGTCCTCCGAAAAGAGATGGGAATCACGACTTACGAATTCGAAAAGCTCGAACGGGAAGCGCTGAAAGAGCTCAGGCAGCTCCTTGAGGAGAGAAGGCAGCGAAAGGCGATAAGATGGCGGAGAAAACAGGGCCTCCGCTCACCCTTAACCCCGAAAAGGGGCGAGGCCCCCTCGGGGCTTTTCACCCTCTCCCCCAGGGGGGGAGAGGGGAGGGTGAGGGGGTTGGAACGGGGTCGGGCTGCGAATTTGTCAAGCGGCGTATTAAAGAAGGACTCAGAAACCGAGGTTAAGTTCGAAGGGGGTGAAGGGAGAAAGGAGGCGCTCGAGTGGTGGGAAGAAACCTTGAAGGGTTACGGCGACAGCCGTTCGGAAGTTCGGGGGTCTATCGAGGAATACGGGTTGAAAGATGGGGCCGGAAGGCTCAGGGAGGCGGGGGAACTTTCGGGAATCATTTCGCTGGGCGGTGGGAAATTTAGTCATGGGGTCGCGAAGACGGTTCAATCTAAGAAGGAGAAGGAGAGTGAAAAGTTGCCCGTGACCGTTGTGGTCGAGCAAGGAATTCAGTCGACAAATGTCAGGCCATTCTTTGTTCGGGTCACCGTCGCGATTGGGGAACTCAATCGAATCCCAGATGAACTTATTCCCCCGGCCGGCGCAAGCTTCATTTCAACGGTTCTGAGCGCCCCCACGACGAAGGAACTTCCCCCGGAGACTTTTATGCCCGGGGATGAAAATTTAATTTGGACCGTGGGGCGCCAAGTTGTCGGCGAAATGGCCGAAGCGCTCGAGCAGGGCAAACCCGTAGACGAAGTCCTCCGCCTCGCCGAGCAGCGCCTCAGCCAAATCCAAAATTCCACCCCTGACCGCTCCGAGGTGCGGAGTGAAAAAGTGGGGGCCTTACCAATTTCGGCGGCAAAGCAACTGGAGAGTATAAGGAAGTCGAAGATCAAAACCATGGTCGATAAAATTTCCAATTTTGACAAGACGCTGCGTGCTTTAATGCTAATGGGAATCTTTGTGAACACCTCGACCCCGATGCAGGAAAGAATATTCTCCAGAACAGGGAGGCTTGTCTTTAAGTGGAACGGGAGGAGAGTTTACGATGTGAGAAATGCGCGAGATCTTAACCCGGCACTCCGTGACGGAATGTATGGAGAACCGATCTCTCTTGACACCTCTCCCGACGATCGATACCTCGTCGCGCATTATTCAAAGACAAAGAAGAAAAAGCAATACGAGGTCGTCAAAGTCTTCGATCTCGATCAGGACTTACGGAAGTTGGATCTTAAGATTCGAGTCAGGTTTGACAAAAAGGAGGAGGAGTTGAGCTGGGAGGTCAAGAGAAAATATCCGACAGCCAAGAGAAAATATCCGACAGCTTCGTTTAAATCGCGAGGCAAAGTGCTCTATGTTTCGGGATACGAAGAAGACGATCCCTCGCCCTGGGAGAGCGAAGAGAAGGAGGTCGACCCCCAAATGTATCATCTGGCTTCTGAAATTCACATTAACCGATTGGTCAAGGGCGCGAAGGTATTTTATTTGTCAGAAGACGAGCGTTTCGTCGCCGCCTTTTTTGGCCCGGAAAGGCCAAGGAAAGGATCTCGTGGAAAGAAAACGCTCCGGTTGAAGGTCTTCAATTTAGACGAGGGCGGGAGAGAGGTCAACTTGGGCTCTCCAAAGTATGTTTTGCCGCTTGAGGATCTCTCCTTGCACGAAAGACCGATTAAGAAAGGACGAATCCTCAGAGTCAGCGTCAGGAAGGATCGAACGGAGTGGTTTGACCTTGAAACAGCCACTCTCTTGAATCCTCTAATCGGCAACCCCGACGATGTCCACGAGTCGCCCGATGGGAAATACATTGTTGCGGAATCTGAGGATTGGCCAGGCGCACCCTCAAAAGCCTTCAGGTTGGGAGACACCGGTGTCGAGGAGATCGATTTTAAGATCGATAAGATACTCACCCCGGACCACAACAACCCCTATTTTTCAACGAGAGGAAGGATTCTTAAATCTTGGAATCCTAAGGGAGATCTTTGGGGCGAGCCGTATCGGCTCTTTGATCTTAAAACGATGGCCGACCTCAGCCCTTTCCTTAAAGATGCGGAGCACTGGATTTTATCCCCCGATGAAAGATACTTGGCCGTTTTGAGGCCCTCAAAACAAAAAAAATACAACACCTTGACGGGGTATGATTTGGACCATGGGGCCGGGGAAGTCGTTCCGAGGCGGTTTAAACGAATCAAGATCGCCTCCTTGGACGGCCAAAAAGTTTTTTCTCAAGGAGGGAGAATCCTTACCCTTAAAGATGCCCAAGGCAAGGTTCATCGATTTGATCTTAAAACGATGCGAGATCTGACACCCCTTGTGGGGCAGCCAAGACGGGTTGAGATCTCACCGAACGAGGAATACCTCGCAGCGGCTTATGGGGACGAGCGATATAAGGACAAGCAATCTGAAAGAGTGTCTGTGAAGATTTTCTTCTTGGACACCGAGGGGGAAGATCGAGTTTTCATTGTCCCTTATCGCATAGATTACTCTGCACGCTGGCATGACAAGAGCCTTTCTTTTCAAGGAAACGGACGGGTGGTCAACGTCGAAGCCGCTTATGCTATGGATGCCGCAGTCCGCTACGATCTCAAGACTCGCAAAGAGTTGACGCCGTGGATGGGGGACGACACCTTCCTCTGGTTTCACGTTTCACCCGATGGGCGCTATCTTTCGGCCGAGGAAGATCGTGTGGCCAAGTTTTTTGACCTGGATGAGCTGAGTGAGAACGGAGAATTTTACGAATGGCTCTTTAAACAACCGGGAGGGGAATCGGGAGAGCTTTTACTCCTTCTTGGAATTCTCATTGGAGAGGGAAAGATTAAGAGCCGGGAGGATTTTATCCACTTTACAGAACGCCTTGGCCGAGCCGACGACTTTTTTGACCAATGGAAAAAAATAAATCGTGTAGCGCCCAAGTGGCAGCAGGACCGGCCGGAAGATTTTCGCTCAGACTTTCTGCCACAGGCAATGATTTTGGAGGAAATGATTCCCGGCACTTACGGACGGCTCTTGAGCTTGGTGAAGAAGCCGGATGAATTGTTTAGGATCAAATCAGACATCGCCCTCAAACGCGTTGTTTTTAGAAATGCGGAATTCACCTACTTGTTTTATCGGCTGATGGAACGTGTGAGGCAGAAAGGCGAGCCCGTTGACGGGAACCTCTTTTCCGAGGTGCTCGACCTCGCCTCTTTGGCCTGGGTTCTGGGTCACGAGAAAGAGGTTTCAAATCTTCTTTGGAGGATGAGCGACTCCAATTTGATTGAAAAGAATGGCCCGGAAGAGCTCGCTCGTGACCTTGGGGAAGCGCTTAGAAACCTTGTGGAAAAGGGAATCGTCCGCTTCTTGAGGAAGCGTCGGTTAAGAAAGTCGCTAGCAACCTATGAGGAACTTGAACGCTATGAAAAGTCCTCCTTCCTTGAGACCCTACAAAAGATGCTGGGGCGCATCGAACTCTCTCTGGTCGGTGCAGTTTTTATCTATGGCGGGATGAAAATACGGGATGATTTTCACTCCAATGATTGGAGAAATCTGTTGCAAAGCTATCTGGGGTCTTATTTGGATCTTTTAGGGGCTCCGGGATATGAGAGACTTACGAGAGAACAGAAAGAAATTGTCCTCCAGATTTTGCGGGAAATCCCGGATCGAGATTATTTGACTTTTAAAGGAGAGTCGGCTGCTCATTACGATTACTTTACTCGGCTTCTCAACCAAAGAGAGGTCACGACTGAAGAGTTGCGGTCAATCCTGGAGGCTCTAAAGCGTAACAAGCGAACACTGCTTTTGACAGAGAGACAAGAGGGCCGCCGAGCGGAGAATCGCTCCGAGGTGCGGAGCGAAGACAAAGACGAGGAAGAGGATAAGAAATGGAGAAATAGGGAGGACTGGCGAAGAGCCCTTGAGTCTTTGGAGGAAAGCGAGCGGACCGAAGGGATGATTCGGGGTTTGTTCCGGATTCTTGGCGAAGCGACGGAGGAAAGCGATAAAGTTGAAGGGGAGCGGTTGATTGAAATGCTTCAGCATTATTTGAAAGAACTGCAAAGGGCGAAAGTCGATCCTTCAAAGACCGCTGCGGCGAAGATTTTTATGGACTCTTTCGAGATCACCCATGGCCTCGACCGGTTGTCGGAGGAGGAGTTGAGGGTATTGGCCGATGAAATATCCCTTGCTCTCTTTCGGGAAAAACCTTTGGGTGAGGACCCCGATGCGGTATCGCTCATTAGCGGGGCCTATCTTAGGGCTTTCGTCTATCACGGTTACAAAACAGGGCCAGAGTTCCCGGGCGTGGTCAAGGTTTTTCATGTGTTTAACCTTCCGCTTGAGAAAGAGGAGTTAGAGGCTGAGCCGCTCAAGAATCAGTTGGTCGAGTTAGTGATTGGATCCGTCGACCGCCTGCGATTTCCTCGGGATCCGAAGACGCTCTTTGATCAAATTGAAAAGGTGGCCAAAAGGG
>CAYJTI010000009.1:0-19556 GCA_964373135.1 uncultured bacterium
GCCACGGCGGCGGCGGCGCGGGTTTTCAATCTGGAGTGCGTCAGGTATATGGGCGAGGAGGATATTCGCCGTCAGGCGCTGAACGTTTACAAAATGAATCTCCTCGGAGCGAAAGTGATTCCGGTTCGTTCGGGCTCACGGACACTCAAAGATGCCACCAATGAGGCGATTCGGGACTGGGTGACGAATGTCGAAACCACTCACTATCTTTTGGGCTCCGTGGTCGGGCCCCACCCTTATCCGAGGATGGTCCGCGACTTTCAATCGGTGATTGGAAAAGAGACCCTGCGGCAGTTTCAACGAATGGGCCGACGGGCCGCCCAGCCCAATTATTTGGTCGCCTGCGTCGGAGGCGGGAGCAATGCGATTGGATTCTTTTATCCTTTTCTCAAAAAGCAAAGCGTCCGGCTTTTTGGCATCGAGGCCGCCGGCCGGGGATTGAGCACGGGCCGGCACGCGGCCTCACTCACACGGGGGAGTGTCGGAATTCTCCATGGGATGAAGAGCTATGTCTTGCAGAATCGAGAGGGACAGATTGAATTGGCCCATTCGATTTCAGCGGGACTCGACTATCCGTCTGTCGGTCCGGAACATTCACATCTCAAGGAGTCTGGGAGAGTGCGCTATGAAACGGTCACGGACCGGGAGGCGCTGGAAGGATTTAAGCTCCTGACAGAGTCCGAGGGGATTATGCCGGCCCTGGAGGCGGCCCATGCTATTGCGTTCCTGAAGCGCCTTCTGCCAAAGACGCAACGTCAGGAATTGGTCGGGGTCTGCCTTTCGGGCCGGGGTGACAAAGATATCGACGTGGTGAGGGAGGCGCTGTGAACAATCGTCTGATTGAAAGAATCCGGACGGCGCAGCGCTCGAAACAAAAACTTTTTTGCGCCTTCCTGACGCTGGGCTACCCCACCCTGGCAAAAACGGCCCGCCTCATCGAGGGATTTGACAAACTGGGAGTGGATATTGTGGAGCTCGGTTTTCCTTTTTCCGACCCTCTGGCGGACGGGCCGACGATTCAGTTTTCTTCCGAGTGGGCACTCAAAAGAGGGGTCCAAGTCAAAGACGCTTTTGAAATGGTCAGGAAGTTGCGCGTCCGGGGCGTGAAAGTTCCCATTGTTTTCTTTTCCTACTTGAACCCGATTTATCACGCCGGGCTTCGAGCCTTCCCGCGCCGCCTAAAGACGGCGGGCTTTGACGGGTTGATTGTCCCCGATTGTCCGCCTGAAGAGGACTCGGTCCTTTGGAAGGAATGCGGGCGGGCCGGAATTGCGCCCGTGTTTCTGGTTGCGCCGACGACTCGGCCGGAACGGGCACGAAAAATTTTTGCGAGGTCGCGGGGTTTTCTCTATTATGTCTCAGTCCGGGGGGTGACCGGGGCTCGGGCGGGACTTCCGGGCGATTTGAAGGCCAGCGTGAGGGGGCTTCTCCGTCGGAGCCGGAAACCGGTGCTCGTTGGCTTTGGGGTCTCCTCGCCAAATCAGGTCAGAGAAATTTCTCGTCTCTCAGACGGCGTGGTGGTGGGGAGCGCCATCGTGGAGCGCCTTCGAAAGGCGAACGGGCGGCTCGGTCCTGTTTTTTCGTTTGTCGGCTCGCTCCTCGCGCCGCTTCGAAGGTAATCGCCGTGCCGGCCTATCTCGGCCTTGATTTTGGGGAGAAAAGGGTGGGGGTCGCAAAAAGTGATGAAACCGGCACAATCGCCGAGGCGGTTGCGACCGTCTCTTACCCGACGAAGGAGTTCCTCGTGAAAGAATTGGGGAAATATGTGAAGGAGGTTCGACCCGAGAAAATCATTGTGGGTTTGCCCCAGACCCTCAAGGGAGAAATCGGCTTTGCGGCGAGGAAGGTCCTCAATTTCGTGGATTGGCTCAAGCCGCGGATTCAGGCGGAGTGGGTGCTTTGGGACGAGCGATTGACCACGGCCGAGGCCGAATCGGTTCTGCTGGCGGCGGATTTGAGCCGGGAGAAAAGACGCCGGGTTCGGGACAGCCTGGCGGCCCAACGAATCCTTCAAAGTTATCTCGACACGACGAGGGGAAAGCGAGAAAAAGAATGACGACGGATTACCGTGTCTCGAAACTCTCAAATCGCCTGCAGGTTTTAACGGTTCCGATGAAGGAGCGCGAGTCCGCCGCGGTCGCCATCTGGGTGCGGGTGGGCGGCCGGTTTGAGCCGAAGCGCCTTTCTGGAATCTCTCACTTTCTCGAACATATGCTTTTCAAAGGGACACGGCGCCGGACGTCCCAGCAAATCAAGCGAGAGGTCGAAGGAGTCGGGGGGGCCCTGAATGCCTTTACGGGCGAGGAGGCGACCTGTTACTTTGCAAAGCTCCTCGCGGGTCATTTCCCGACCGCCTTTGACGTGTTATCGGATATGGTGAAGGAGGCGAGCCTCGAGACGAAAGAGTTGGAACGCGAGAGAACCGTGATTCTAGAAGAAATCAAAATGTATCGGGACCAGCCCGCCCAGTTTGTTCAGGAATTAATGGGGGAGCTCCTTTGGCCGAATCAGCCGCTCGGGCGGTGTCTGGCGGGGACGCCTGAGTCCATCGCGGGCCTCCGGCGCAAGGAGATGGCGGAATACAAAGAGCGGTATTATCAGCCGCAGAATATTCTGGTTTCGGTTTCGGGAGCGGTCTCCCACGAGGCGGTGGAGGAGCTCTCAGAAAAATATTTTTCGTCGGAGGAGCCGGGAGAACACTCCCGTTTTGAAAGGGCCAACGTCAAACAGAGAAAGTCCCGTTTCCGGTTTGTCGAAAAAGAGACGGAACAGACGCACCTCGTGATTGGATTCCACGGAGTTTCAAAGGAAGACCCCCGGCGGTTCCCGCTCGGGATTCTGAATGTCATCTTGGGGGGCAACATGAGCTCACGGCTCTTCGAAGAGGTCCGTGAGAAACGGGGGCTGGCCTATGAGATTCGCTCCGGCGTCGGCCATTATCAGGATACCGGCTCCGTGAGTATTTCGGCCGGGGTTGAAAATCGAAAGGCGAGAACCGCCATCCAGGTGATATTGCGGGAGCTCGGGAAGGTGGCGAAGAAACCGGTTTCGAAGGATGAATTGAGACGGGCGAAGGAATATTTTATGGCCCAGTTCCTGATGGGTCTGGAGGACACGCTTGACCATCTCCTCTGGGTGGGGGAAAAACTCCTTTACGGCGAAACGGTCCTCACCCGGCAAGAGATTGCCCGGGAGATCGAAAAGGTGACTCGAGAAGAGGTCGAACACGTGGCAAAAGAGACCTTCCAAACCGGCCGCGCGAATTTGACCTTAATCGGTCCCCTGAAGGAGCGGGAGCAAGAGCGAATCAAGCATCGCTTCGAAATTGAATGAGTCCTAAACCCAAGGTGTCGAGAAAAGTTTTAGTGGCCGCGAGCCTCCTTTCTTGTGATTTCTCCCGGCTCAGGGAAGAAATCCTGGAGGTGGAGCAGGGAGGGTGTGACTGGCTCCACGTCGATGTCATGGATGGGCATTTCGTTCCGAATCTCACGATTGGCCCGGTGGTGGTGAAATGGATTCGCGGAGTCACCTCCCTCCCCCTCGACGTTCACCTGATGATTGAAAGGCCGGGGCAATATTTGGAGGCCTTTCGCAAAGCCGGCGCCGATTGGATGACCGTCCACGTGGAGGCTTGTGAAGATGTTCGCGGAACTCTCGCCGCTATCCAAAAGTTGGGCGCAAGGGCCGGTCTTTCCCTCAGACCCCGAACCCCGGTCAAGGAACTTTGGCCGTATCTTGGAGAGACCGACCTCATCCTCGTCATGACCGTCGAACCGGGCTTCGGGGGACAGAAGTTCATGCCTGAGATGTTGGAGAAGGTGAAAGAGCTCCGGCCTCGGTTTGGCGGCAAGATTTCGGTCGACGGGGGAATTGACGCGAAGACCGCACCCGAAGTCTTGGCCGCCGGGGCGGACCTGTTAGTGGCGGGAACCGCCATCTTTGGCCAAAAGGACCGTGCTCAGGCCATTCGCGATCTCCGAAGCGGGGTCCACTCCATCTGACTGCCCTCCTGATGGACTCCCAGAAAATCCGTAATTTCTCCATCGTGGCCCATATTGACCACGGCAAATCAACGCTGGCCGACCGTTTTCTGCTTCTGACTCAGGCCATCTCGCCGCGTGAGTTCCACGAACAGTTCCTGGACGATATGGAGCTCGAGCGCGAGCGGGGAATCACCATCAAGGCGCGGGCGGTTCGGATGATCTATCGGGAACACGAATTGAATCTCATCGATACCCCGGGCCACATCGACTTCACCTATGAAGTCCGGAAAAGTTTGGCGGCCTGTGAAGGGGTGATTCTCCTGGTCGATGCGACGCAGGGAGTCCAGGCCCAGACGATGACGAATTTCTACCTGGCGCGCGAGAGAAATATGAAGATCGTCCCGGTCATTTCCAAAATCGACTTGTCGAATGCCGAACCGGAGCGGGTCCGAAGTGAAATCGTTGAGCTCGTCGGCTGTCAACCTGGCGAAATCATCCTGACGAGCGCCAAGACGGGCACGGGCATCGAGACCGTTCTTAATGCGGTGGTGGAGCGCGTCCCTTCGCCCAAGGGAAATAGCGGCGCGCCGCTCAAGGCGCTCATTTTCGATTCGAAATACGACACCTACAAGGGGGTCATTGCTTATCTCCGGGTTTTTGACGGCGAGCTCAAAAAGGGAGAACTGATTCGGATGATGCAGAGTGAGAATGAGTATGAAGTCGAAGAGATTGGAATTTTTAATCCCCATCCGGAGGAAGTAGCGCTTCTGGCAGTGGGGCAAGTCGGCTATGTGGCCGCCAACATCCGGGATGTCCAGCGCGTCAAAATGGGGGATACGGTGACCGACACGGTCCATCCGGCGGGTGAGGCCCTTCCCGGATACCAGGAGATGAAGCCGATGGTGTTTGCAGGATTTTATCCGATGAATCAGAAAGATTTCACAGCCCTCCGGGAGGCCATCGACAAGCTCCGTTTAAATGACGCCTCCTTTCAATACGAACCGGAGACGTCGGCGTCGCTCGGCTTCGGTTACCGATGCGGTTTCCTCGGCCTGCTTCATATGGACATTATCCGGGAAAGGCTCGAGCGGGAGTTTAACCTCGAGCTCCTCATCACGGCCCCCAACGTCGTTTATCGAGTCACCAAGACGAAGAAGGAAGTTTTAGAGCTCGACAACCCGACGCAGCTTCCCCCGCCGCAGGAAATTGAGAAACTCGAAGAGCCGTTCATTGCAGCCCACTTAATTATTCCTTCGAAATCTCTGGGGCCGGTGATGCAGCTTTGTCAGGACCGCCGCGGAGTTTACAAAAGCACGGAATACCTGGACCCGAGTCGCGTGATGCTGAGTTATGAGCTCCCGTTTGCGGAGGTGTTGGTTGATTTTCACGACAAGATCAAATCGATGACGTCGGGCTATGGGTCCATGAATTATGAATTCATCGGTTATCGGCCGGCCGAGTTGGTCAAACTGGATATTCTGATTAACAGCGAACCCGTGGATGCCTTGAGCACGATTGTCATCCGTAGCGAGGCCTATCACCGGGGGAAGGCCCTGGTCGAAAAGCTCCGGGAGGTCATTCCCCGTCAGCTTTTTGAAGTCGTGATTCAGGCGGCGATTGGCTCAAAGGTCATTGCCCGTGACTCGGTCCGGCCGCTGAAGAAGCACGTGACGGGAAAGTGTTACGGCGGAGACATTACCCGGAAGCGGAAACTTTGGGAGAAGCAGAAAGAGGGGAAGAAAAGAATGAAGCGAATCGGCAGAGTCGACCTCCCCCAGGAAGCGTTTATCTCCGTCCTCAAACTCGGGGAATGAGTCCATGCCAATGAAATTTATTCTCGTCGCGGCAACACTCACGATTCTTCTTGTCTACCACCGGCGGATTCTTGAAGACTGGCGTTTCTTCCGGACGAACCGGCAGGAGTGGTTGAGGGAAAAATGGCATGATTGGATTAAACCTCTCCTCATCGCTGCGGTTTTGGCGATTTTTATTCGCACCTTCATTTTTGGTCCTTACAAGATTCCCACGGGGTCGATGCGGCCGAATTTGCTCGAGGGCGACCGGATCTTTGTGGACAAGCTGACCTACCGATTTCGCGAACCGAACCGGGGAGAGATCGTCGTTTTTAAATACCCGTTAGATCGGAAAAAAGATTTCGTGAAACGTCTGGCGGGTTTCGGGGGGGAGACCTTGGAGATTCAGGATGGCCAACTCCTGGTCAACGGAGAGAAACTCCAGACGCCCTCGGTCATCGCCGAGCGGTTTTATTACAACCGGGATGACTGGGATTTCGGAAAGCACGGCCAGGCGATTTTGATTCCCAAAGATCATTTGTTCGTGCTGGGCGACAACTCGGCGCAATCGAGTGACAGTCGGAACTGGGGCTTTGTCCCGCGAAAGGATGTCATCGGCCGGGCCGTCGTGATTTGGTGGCCGCCCCAGCGGATTCGGCTCCTGAGAGACCACTGACCCCTTCGAAGATGGAATCCCTCTGGGGCGCGGCCACCTCGGCCCATCAGGTTGAAGGCGGGAACGTCTGGAATGACTGGTGGGCGTGGGAGAAGGCCGGTATGGTTCCAGAGGCATCGGGAGAGGCCTGCGACCACTATCGTCGTTTCCCTGAAGATTTTAAGCTGGCCCGTTCGCTCGGGCACACCGCCCATCGCTTCTCCATCGAGTGGAGCCGACTGGAGCCGAAAGAAGGCGTGTGGTCCGAGGAGGCCTTTCGGCATTACGAAGCGGTCTTTGACGCCCTTCAAGCCCAAGCCTTAGAGCCTGTCGTCACCCTCCATCACTTTACCAATCCGCTTTGGTTTGCCGAGAAGGGGGGCTGGCTTTCGCCCGAGGCGGTTGAGAAATTTTCGATTTATGTTCGGCGAGTCGCCGAGCGATTTGGAAAAAGGGCACGGTTTTGGGTTACCTTTAACGAACCCCTGATTTACGTTTATCAGAGTTATCTTTTGGGAATCTGGCCGCCGGGAGAGAAGTCGTTCCCCAAGTGCATTCAGGTCATTCGTGAGATATTGCGGGCCCACACGGCCGCCTATCGCATCCTGCACGAAGAAGGGGGGAATCTCCGCTGTCACGTTTCAATCGCCCAGCACTCCATTGCTTTTCAGCCTTGCCGGGAAAAGTCGTGGCGAGACCGCTTGAGCCTCTTTCTCCGGGAGTGGTTTGTGAATCGGCTTGTCTTCCAGGGCTTGATTTCGGGCTTCCTTTTTTATCCGGGAATCTTTTTCGAAAAGCTCCCGGCCGGAAGGACCCTCGACTTTCTCGGGGTGAATTACTACAGCCGGGACTTTGTCCGCTTTGCCGGACTTTCGGGATTCAATCAGTTTGGGACCATTTGCCCGAAGGAGCACCACCGGGGAGAAATTGGGCCGTTGAGTGACTTGGGGTGGGAAATTTATCCGCAAGGGCTTTATGAGATCGTCTCTTCGCTTCGGTCGTTCCGGCTGCCGATTCTCGTGACGGAAAATGGGGTCTCGGCGGGAGAGGACCGGATTCGGGAGGCGTTCATCGCCGACCACCTCGCTGCCCTCGAGAAGGCACGTTCCGAAGGGGCCCCTGTTTTTGGTTATTTTTATTGGTCTTTGGTCGATAACTTCGAGTGGGCCGAAGGATTCCGGCCCCGTTTTGGTCTGGTCGAGGTCGACTACGCGACTCAGGCCCGGCGGGTTCGTCCGAGTGCGGGGGTGCTAAGGAAGGCTTGCGAAAGAATGTTTCCAAAAACAACTTGAATCAGGCAGAGGAGAAGGAAAGATGCAGAAGGAGCTTTTTGAGCTGTCGGGTCCGGTGGTCGATGCGTCGAAAGTGATGGAAAAGGAGAAGGGGTGGCTTGACCAATTTCAGGTCACCTTTCGGATTGACCATCTCTTTATTTTGGCGATTTGCAGTCTTGTTTTCTACGTCCTTGTCTTTTCCTTCGGGGTTGAAAAGGGAAAGCGCTTTGCGCTTGACGAATTGAAGGCGGAGCAAGCAAAGCGGGAACAAATCTCGCAGCAGTTGAAGAGCTTGAAGCCGGTGACTCCACCCGAAGTGCCCGAAAAAGCTCCCAAGGAGACGATGCCGAAAGCGACGGAGCCGGAACCTTTTCCCTCCGGCCCCGAACCGTCGGCCCCCGCCGCTGCAAAGGACCGTTCGAGCGGAAGATTGCCAGGGAAGTATACAATTCAGATCGTTACCTACACGAGCGAGTCTCGTGCGAATCAAGAGGTGGAGCGGCTCCGAAAATTGGGCTATGAAAGTTTTGTCATTTCGAGCGGAAGATTTTTTGAAGTCTGCATGGAAGCTTTCCAGACCGTGAAAGAGGCGGGGCAAAAACTCGCCCTGCTCCGTCAGGAGGGTTTTGCGCCGAACGACGCTTTTATCCGTCCTTTAAAGCTCAACCTCCCTATCGATTAAGGGCGCCTCGGCTTTCCTCCCGTGCGCGGCGCCTGACCCTTCGACCTTACACCCTTCGACTTTAAACTGGCAAGCGGGGGCATCGGTGGGTATAATAACCGCCGTTATGTCCCAGCACACCAGCCTCAAATACGACCCGACGCGGACCCGCCACCGAAATGTCCTAAAAAGACACGAACGAATTCGCCGCTTGCAGGAACAGAGCCGGTGGAATGACCGTGTCTCCGTTTTCGGACTGCCCAAGGTCAGGTCCCTCAAGATCCGGGTGAAAAAAGTGAAGGCGGAGAAAGCGGAAGGCGAAGCGACGGCAGTTGCCCAAGCGACCCCAACCGCTGCGGGGGCCCCGTCCTCCCCAAGGCCCCAACCGTCCGCCACCCCGAAGAAGAAGCCGGGGGCTGAAAAAGCGAAGCCTGGTACGAGTCAGTGAGATGGTGACCATCCGGCGGCTCGAGGAAAGAGACGTTCCAGCGGTCAAAACGTTAATCAGGCAGATCATGAACGGAGAATTTCCCGAGGAGCGGGCCGCCCTGGCATTGGACGATCTGGATTCGTTGGCCCACGCTTACGGCCGCCTCGGTGAAGCTTTCTTCGTCGCTGAGGAGGGAGATGAAATCGTCGGGACCATCGGCGTCAAGCGCGAGGACGAACGCGTCGCCTTAATCCGCCGTATCTTTGTCAGTCCCGATTGCCGGAAAAGAAAGATCGGGTCCCGATTACTGAGTCGGGCGGTTGAGTTCTGTGAAGAAGTCGGTTACCAAGACTTGGTGTTTAAGACGACCTCCCGGATGACGGGCGCGATTGAGCTTTTTAAAAAGCACGGGTTCAAATCTCGCGCCAAAGTCCCGTTGGGGAAGCTCGAACTCCACAAACTGTCACTTGTTCTGAAGTCCGAACCCTCGCGATGAAACTTCGATTAGGAAGAAAAAGATCAAACGACCCCCTCCGTCCTCTGACGGAAAGAGAAATCCAGCATAGACTCTACGGCGCATTTCGAGAGGAGGCTTCAAGCGCTCCGGAAAAGAGGGGGGCTGAGTTCGTTGACTCGCGCCTCGGAAATCAGACGCTCGTTCTGGATTGGAAGGAAAAAAGAGCGGTTTGGAAGAGGACTTCAGACGGGCTTCGGAATCTTCTTTCTCAAAGCGTGGCGAGCTCGGTAGCGTTCATCAAAAATGTCGTGAGACAGAAAGGCCTCGCGGGCTTGGTGGCCGTGTCGATGGCTGTCCTACTTTTTCTCGCTGTCCACGCGTTGAATCTTTATCGAACGGAGGCGATGAAGAACCCGAAAAAGGCCGCCGCCCGGGCGGTGCCTCGGGCAGTCGCTTCTGAGGAGAAGCCCCGTCCCTCGGAAGGCCGGCTGACTCAGTCAGAAACCAGCCCGACGGTTCCTGAGCCGGAGGAAAAACTTCCGCCCGTCCGTCTGATGCCGCCCGGCCCGCCGGTTGTGGAGGAGAAGGGGTATGTCGTCCAGGTCTGTACCTACGCCCGGGAGGAAGATGCCCAGCGGCTGGTGTTTCAGATGAATGAGGCGGGTCTCCCCGCCTTTCAGAAACCGCTCCGCCGTCCGAGCGGGAAGACGTTTTACTCGGTTTTCCTCGGACGCTACAAGACCTACCGGGAAGCCCAGGGAAAACTCCAGGAATTTCGTGGGAGCCCGATGGCCCACGAATTTCCCGACGTGTTTATCCGTTCACTTTAAATCGTCCGCTAACCTTCCATGTGGGACGGGTTCAATAAACGAAAGTTTCCAAGGCTGAATTTGCGTTGCGAGGTGATTCTCCGCGACAAGCCTCACGGCCGAATTATTCAAACCAAAACGGAAAACGTGGGCGCAGGCGGAATCTGCGTTCTCTTAGAAGACGCTTTAGAACGATTTGGCCTGGCGTTGGTGCGGCTGGAGCTTGACCCCAGTCTTCCGTGGGTCGAGTGTCTCGGAAAGGTGGTGTGGGTGGTCCCGTCCCGGGAGGCGGGGGCCAGCAAGGAGCGTTTTGACACCGGCCTCGAATTTGTCAACCTTGACCCGGGGCACCAAGAACTCGTACGAGCTTACGTCGAGTCCCGAGTGAACGCCGAAGAGATTCGGAAATGAAAGTTGAATTCGCCTTTGACATCGTCTCGCGGGTCGATCTTCAGGAAGTAGACAATGCCGTCAATCAGGCGCGGAAGGAATTGTCGACTCGATTTGATTTTCGAGGCAGCAAGAGCCGGATTGACTGGGACCGAAAAGAGAATAAGATCGTCCTCGTCGCCGACGATGATCTCAAGCTCGAAAATCTCCGCGACATTCTTGGAACACGCCTCGCCGTTCGTAAGGTTTCCCTCAAATCCTTGGACTGGGCAGAGGCTGAAAAAGCCTTCGAGGGGACGGTCCAGCAGGCGGCGAAAATCCGATTGGGGATTCCGGGGGAAGAGGCGAAAGAGATCGTTAAGGAGATAAAGGGATTGGGGCTCAAGGTTCAGGCGGCTATTCAGGGAGATGAGATTCGGGTGAGCTCGCGGTCGAAGGACGATCTTCAGGGAATCATCCAGCACCTCAGGACCTATCCCGCTTCAGTCCCCCTGCAATTTACAAACTACCGGTAAAAAATCTCGGGGGCCCCCCTTGTAAAGCGGGGATGTATGTGTTATAGTTTCTTAAGCTTAAGGGAACTAATCGTAACTACCCGCCGAGTCAAGAGTTAAGGCAAAGTGACGATACTCTCAAGCGAGAGGTTTCCTCAGTTACATAGGACGGAAAAGAAACCCCCCGGAGATGTAGAGGAGGTGCTGGATGGAGAAAGAACGTAGAAAATTCAAGCGCTTCGACGCTTACATGAGTGTTCACTACAAAACCCCGCAGGCGGAAGAGGGACGAGGGATTGCTCTCTCGAAAGACCTCTGTCGCGAAGGGCTCAAGATAAACTCCCCGGTGGCGCTTGCTGAAGGGGCGACCGTCGATCTCGAGTTAGACATCCCAGATGATCCGAAGCCGGTGAGGGTTACCGGAAAGATTGTCTGGAGTGAGCCCTTGCAGGGAAAAGATCAAGGATACGATATGGGGATTCGGTTTCTCATGATGGACCCCGTGGACAAGTTCCGGGTTCTGGATTACGCTTACAATCACTGGTTGGAGACCAAGGTGAACGATTTCGCCGATCCTGAACAAGTCTCCGAACTTGAATAGGACTGGTCTTTTCGCTCTTCTGATTTCCTTCCTTTTTTTCACTTTGATGTTTTCTCGTTTAGTCCCTTCGTAAAGATTTTCCAAACGATGTCAAGGACCTCGGTCATCTTGGCAATCGACCAGGGGACCACGGGAAGCCGAGCCCTCCTTTATCGATCCAACGGAAAAATTGCGGGAAGCGCCTATCAGGAATTTCGCCAGCATTATCCTCAGCCGGGCTGGGTCGAGCACGACCCACAGGAGATTTTGCGCTCCGTGGCCGCTGTGATTGGGGAGGCGCTTACCCGGGCCCGTCTTTCCTCGCGCGAGATTGCCGCCATCGGAATCACCAATCAGCGAGAGACGAGCGTCCTTTGGGAGCGGAAGAGTGGGAAACCGGTGGGGCGGGCGATTGTTTGGCAAGATCGTCGGACAACGGGAATCTGTGAGCAGTTTAAGCGAAAGGGCTGCGAACCTTTTCTCCGAGCACGGACTGGGCTTGTCTTAGACCCGTATTTTTCGGGGACGAAAATTGTTTGGTTATTAGAACACCGACCGGGCCTCCGGCGGCGTGCCGAGCGAGGGGAGATTCTTTTTGGTACCATCGATACGTGGCTTCTCTGGAATCTTACCGGTGGAAGAATCCACGCGACGGACGCGACGAATGGCTCTCGAACCCTCCTCCTGAATTTAAGAAAGAAAAAGTGGGACCGTGAAATTCTAAAACTTCTTCGGATCCCGTCCTCGATCTTGCCTGAAGTTCATCCCTCTTCCTTTCATTTTGGGAAGAGTTCCCGGTTTGGTTCCCTGGGGCCGGGGATTCCGATTACGGCGATGGTCGGCGACCAACAGGCGGCTCTTTACGGCCAAGGTTGTTATCGAAGGGGGGAGGTGAAAAACACCTATGGGACGGGGTGCTTCCTGATGGTGAATGAGGGACGAGAGTATCGGACGCCGCCGAAGGGACTTCTTGGGACACTCGCTTGTGACGCCATGGGACAGCCTGCCTTTGCTTTAGAGGGAGCGATCTTTATTGCCGGGGCCGCGATTCAGTGGTTACGCGACGGCCTTGGCTTCATTCGCAAGGCCTCAGAGACGGAACGGGTCGCTCGGCGTTTGGAAGACACCGGGGGAGTGGTCGTCGTTCCGGCGTTTGCAGGGCTCGGCGCTCCGCATTGGAATCCTAAGGTGCGTGGCGCCATTTTTGGGCTGACCCGGGGAACACGGCGGGAGCACATCGTCAAGGCGACCCTGGAATCGATCGCCTATCAAACCGCGGATGTCTTCGAGTTAATGGCGAGGGGAATCGGGCGGAAGCCCCCTTTTCTGAAAGTGGACGGGGGGGCGGCCGCTAACAATTACTTGATGCAGCTGCAAGCCGACTTGTTAGGAGTGCCGGTGCTCCGGTCAGAGCGGACCGAATCGACTGCGTGGGGGGCGGCAAAGCTGGCGGGGGTCGGGAGTGGTTTTTGGAAAGACCCCTACGTTGCGGATCGGGGTTGCCATTATCGAAGGTTCTCGCCAAAAATGCCTTCCCGCGAAAGGGCCGACAGAATGGTGTCTTGGCGAAGGGCGGTCCGAAGCCTGCTCGGTTCAGTCGAGTGAGGGCCCCAAACTGCCGATAAACACGTGAAATGGCCCTCTTTTCTTTTGGCCGCAAATTAGAGGTTAGCAAGGATTACTCTTTTCACGAAATCCCCTTTTTCTCCTCTCTCAGTTCGTCGGAACTTCGCCTCGTCGAAAAGAAAATCCGGTTGGTGGAATTTAAGCGCGGGGATGTGGTGTATGAGGAAGGGAAAGCGGCGGATGCTTTTTACGTGATTGTTTCGGGGCGATTTCGCGTCTTCCAAAAGGCCCGGGGAGAAGAGCAGCGCACCCTGACTTTCCTTTACCGGGGCGATTATTTCGGAGAATCCTCCCTCCTGACCGAGCAGCCCCACAGTGCTTCGGTGGAAGCCCGTTCAGACGGATTAGCCTTGAAACTCGATAAAGAAGACTTTTTGAAGGTCCTCTCCGAAATTCCAGCCCTTTCCCTTCATTTGAGTCGGACGTTGGGACATCGCTTGACGAAAATCGAAGGGCCCGGAAAAAAGAAACAAGAGGTGAAGATTGCGGCGCTCTACTCGAGCCTCGCCCCGACGGAGGGTTTTCAATTTTTCTACGACCTCGCCACGAATTTGGTTCGGGAGACGAAATCACGGGTCATCTTCATTGATTTCTTATCTTCTCCGGGTTCCGGGAGTGCGGTGCCGCTCCGTTCGCGCAATCGACTCGTTCTCACGAAGGTCGATCCGAGCCGTGAAAGCGATTTAAAGCCGGCCTGGGTCGACTGCCCGGCCGGATTTCAGTATCTTCCAGTTGAACTGGAAGAGGGCGAAGGGGGTGAGAAAAAGCTCTCGACCCTAGTGACGTTTCTGTCCTATCGGTTTGATTATCTCCTCATCCGGCTCGGCTCGGAAAAGGGAGACGCCTCGTACAAAGCGCTGAAGCAGTCGGATTTCGTCTACGCGCTGCTCGACCCGTCTTCTCCCTCCTTTTCGAAGTCGGCTCCGGTCATCCGGGAAATCGAAAAGGATTTCGGGTTCTCAAAAAACGAAATCAAGGTCATTCTGCCGGAACCGGATCGTTCCGGCGGCTTTAATTATGAGGAAAAGGAGATGGAACTCGGCACCAAGATTTTCCATATCCTTCCCTCACGGAACCGGGACCCTGAGCGGTATCACGCCGCCGTCCGATTTGTCACGAAGGAATTAGCCGGCACCCTGCTCGGGCTCGTCCTCGGGAGTGGGGCGGCCTATGGCTTGGCCCATATCGGTGTCCTTCGCGCGCTAGAAAACGAAAACATTTCCGTGGATATCTTAGCCGGCTCCAGCATGGGGGCGCTCGTGGCCGCGTTCTGGGCCTCAGGTTATCGCGCGAGCGATTTAGAGAAGATTGCGAAAAGTTTGGACCGTCGCAATGCCTTCTTCAAATTGGTGGGGTTTGCCGACTTTTCCCTTGCGCATCACGGTTTCTTCCATGGCCGGCAGGTGAGGCATTTTATGGAGACGTATTTGGGAAGCCGGACGTTTCAGGACCTTCGGGTCCCTGTGAAAATCGTTGCCTCCAGCCTGACAACCTCGCAACAAGTAATTTTCGAGAAGGGGCGGGTCGTGGACGCACTCAGGGCCAGCATTTCCATCCCCGGCATTTTCCGGCCGTTTGAGCATCGGGGGGAGCTCTTGATTGACGGAGGGATTTTAAACCCCCTGCCAGTGAATGTTTTGGCCAAGCTGGGAGTGAAAAAGATCATCGCAGTGAATGTCCTCTCCGGTCCCGAGGAGCGGATTCAGAAAAGCCGTTTTCTCGCCGAAAGAAAAAAAACATGGGTGAAGGGAGGGGGCGACGGGAACCTTTGGAAACGAGTGATGGGCTCCCTGGCGACTAAGATCGACCACCATTTTTCAGGAAACATTTTTAACGTGATTATGAACACCATTCAGTTCATGGAATACGAAATTGCTCAGATGGCGAGCCAGGAGGCCGATGTTTTGATTCGGCCGGTCGTGGCTCAAGGGCATTGGGCGGAGTTTTACCGGGCGGAGAAATTTATTCGGGAAGGGGAGAAGTGTTTGCTGGAACAGATCGATGAGATTAAAAGGCTCTTGGTGGAGTAGCGAAAATTTGCTAATTTGATGGCCATGGATTCGATTGTCATCGTCGGCGGCGTGAGGACGCCGCAGGGGAATCTGGGAGGCGCCCTCAAGGATTTCACAAATCAGAGGTTGGGAGAAGTCGTGGTGCGGGCGCTCCTTGAGCGAACGGGGCTCGACCCGAAGTTAGTCGACGAAGTCATCTTCGGCTGCGTGGGTCAGCAAAGCGATGCCGCGAATGTCGCAAGGGTCATCGCCCTCCAGTCGGGTCTGAGAAAAGAGGTCACGGCTTTTACGGTGGCCCGAAATTGTGCGTCCGGCCTCCAGGCGATCGTGAGTGCGGCCCAGATGATTCTCACGGGAGACGCCGAGGTGGTCATTGCCGGCGGGACGGAATGCATGTCTTCGTCTCCCTACATTTCACGGGACGCTAGATTTGGGAAAAAGCTCCGCCACGGGGTTTTCGTCGACACGATTTGGGAAGGACTCACAGACCCCGTTTGCGGCCAAATCATGGGCGAGACGGCCGAAAATTTGGTGAGCGAGCTTAAAATTTCACGGAAAGATCAGGACGAATTCGCAGCGCTCTCCCATCAGCGGGCGTTTCGTGCCACCCGGGAGGGGAAGTTTCGAGACGAGATGGTCAAGGTGATGGTTCCTAAGAACGTCTTTGGAAGGGAGCTTCCTCCTGAAACCTTTGTTCAGGACGAAGGACCCAATCCGGCGCTCAACGTTCAGACGCTTTCTCAGTATCCGCCGATTTTCAAGAAGGACGGAACTGTGACGGCTGGAAACTCGTGTCCGATCTCGGATGGAGCGAGCGCCGTCCTGGTGATGAAAGAGGCGCGGGCCAAGTCGCTTGGGCTCGAGCCGATGGGGCGAATTCGAGGGCATGCCTTTGCGGGCGTGGAACCCGAGCGGATGGGAATCGGTCCGACCTGCGCTATTCCTTTAGCGCTGAAGCGCGCGGAAATGAATCTGAAGGAGATTCAACTGATAGAACTCAACGAGGCGTTTGCCGCGCAGTTCATTGCCTGCGAAAAAATCATGGGTCTGAATCGTGAGATTACGAATGTGAACGGAGGGGCCATTGCCCTCGGACATCCCGTTGGAAATTCCGGGGCAAGGATCGTCGTCACGCTCCTCTACGAAATGAAACGCAGAAATCTAACTCGAGGCTTGGCCACAATGTGCGTCGGGGGAGGGCAGGGGGGCGCCATTGTCCTCGAACGTTAGATGTATATTTACAAGGCAGGCGTGGTGGGCGCCGGGACGATGGGGGCTGAAATTGCCCAAGTCATCACCTACGCGGGCCTGCCGGTTGTCCTGAAAGATATCAATCAAGAGTTAGTTCAAAAAGGCGTCGAACGAATCCGCAAGATCTACGGGCGGCGGGTTGAAAAAGGAAAGATGTCCGCCGCCGAGGTGGAAGCAAAGCTGGCCCTTGTGACGCCGGCGACGGATTACGGTGTTTTCAAAGACGTGGACCTTGTCATTGAAGCGGTGCCGGAAAAGATGGAGTTAAAAAAACAAGTGTTCCAAGATCTCGAGGAGGTGGTGAGCGAAGGTTCTATTTTTGCGAGCAACACCTCGGCCCTCTCCATTTCCGAAATGGCGGCGGCAACGAAACGCCCTCAGAAGGTGATTGGAATGCATTTCTTTTTCCCGGCGCATGTGATGAAGCTTGTCGAGGTCATCCCCGGACTCCAGACGAGCGCGGAAACGGTCGACGATGTCGTCCAGTTCACCGAATCGCTTCGAAAGATCCCGGTCCGAGTGAACGAATGTGCCGGTTTCCTGGTGAATCGTCTTCTGATGCCCTATTTGAATGAGGCGGCGTATTGTCTTCAGGAGAAGGCAGCGAGTCGGGAAGAGATTGACCGAGCGGCCGTCGATGTTGGTCTTCCCATGGGACCCCTGACTCTGGTCGACCAGTTAGGACTCGATGTCTGTTACGACGTGGCTCAAGTCCTTTTGCAGGGTTATGGGAATCGGATGGAGCCGGCTAAAATTTGGAAAACGCTTTACGATGCCAAGTACCTAGGCCGAAAGGTCGGCGCAGGGTTTTATGTGTACGACCCCGACAAACAGGACCAGCTTTCTAATTGGATTGATGAGATTCAGCGGGGAAGCCCCAAGAAAGGCCTATTCTCTCTGGAGCGGATTCTTTATCCGATGATTAACGAAGCCGCGCTTTGCCTTGAGGAGAATGTGGCTTCTGCCTCGGACATCGATTTGGCGATGGTCGCGGGGATCGGATTCCCACAGGATAAAGGCGGGCTCCTTCGTTATGCCGATGAGGTGGGTTTGGACCGGATCCTGGCGCGATTGGAGGAGTTTTATCAGGAACATGGTGACCGCTTCTGGCCCGCCTCCCGGTTAAGGCGGATGGTGGGGGCCCGATTTTTTGGAAAAAAAAGCGGGCGGGGGTTTCATCCGTATGCCTGAGCGCGAGTTTATCAAGACAAAAATTGAAGAGCGGGTCGCCTTGGTGACGGTCGACCGTCCCCCGGTGAATGCACTCAATAGTGTTGCCATGAAGGAGTTGTCGGAGACCTTCGAAGAGCTTGAGCGGAATCCCGGGGTGAAAGTAGTTGTCATCACCGGCGGTGGGAGTTATGCTTTTATTGCCGGCGCGGATGTCAAAGAAATTGACCAACTGAAGTCACCTGAAGAGGCCCGCGACATTGCAAAAAGGGGACAGGCCGTCCTGAACCGAATCGAAAAAATGAAAAAGCCGGTGATTGCGGCCATTAACTCGGTTTGTCTCGGGGGCGGAAACGAACTGGCGATGGCCTGTCACCTCCGGATTGCCTCGGACCGAGCTCGGTTTGGACAGCCGGAAATTAATTTGGGCATCATTCCAGGATTTGGCGGAACCCAGCGGCTTCCTCGGCTGGTGGGGCCGAGCAAGGCCCGAGAATTAATCCTGACCGGAGAGGTGATCTCGGCACAGGAGGCGTTGCGGATAGGGTTAGTCGACCGGGTGGTTCCCGACGGGGAGCTGGTTCGTCAGGCGGTTGGGTTGGCTAAAAAAATTGCTTCGAAAGGGGCGCGAGCGATTGGACTGGCCCAGCAGGCGATTCTCGAGGGGCTCGGTCGGACACTTGAGGATGGGCTCAACTACGAGGCCGAGCTCTTTGGCGAGGTGACAAAAACAGAGGATCGGCGCGAGGGGATTCGCGCGTTCCTTGAAAAACGCCAACCAAAATTCCAAGATAAGTAAAGGAGTCGAGAAGATGAAGCGTCAGTCACATTTGTTTTCGAGGGTCGCGATATTTTCGTTGGGCATCCTTCTATGTGGGGACGTCACGGCATTGTGGGCAGCCAAGGAGGAAAAAAGTTTCGATCCAGCGGCATGGTGGGCGGCCAAGAAGGAAAAAAAAGAGAAAAAAGAGAAACAGCAGAATCCAGCATCTGTGGAGGGCCGCACCGCAACCGTGCGGGAGGCCCCCGATATTCCGGATCCAGCGGTGGCCGAGGTTTATCGTGACCTTCAAAACATCATCGATCTCCATAAGACGCTTCAGGTCCAGCACCAGACTCAGATCGCAGAGATCCAGAAAATTACTGACCAGGCGCGCGCTCACCAGAAGATCTTGCAGACGCTTGATGCGGTGAAAAGGGTGCCCCCTAGCCGCAAACGAGGGGGGGTCGAGGAAATGATTCGGGAAGAAAAGATCCGTCAAATTCAAAGACAGACTGAAAAGAATCGCGCCGCCCTCGAGGGAATCCGGACCCAAGGCACCGTCGAAACGTTGAAAGTCGCCGCTCGGGAAGAGGAGGCACGGGCGAAAATTGAGGAGGAAAGGAAGAAGACTGGGGGAAAGGGGCCGACCGAAGTCATCCTTGTCGAAGGAGAAGCGACAGAAAAAGAATCCTTGTGACGGCACGGGAAGGCGTTCCTAGCTTCTCAAATCTTGTCGAAATGTTCCTCTGGCGGGTCGAACGATCCGCCACGAGACCCGCCCTCTGGTATAAGAAAGAAGGGTCCTACCGATTTCTCCACTGGCGTGAGTTTGCCCAAGAGGTCCGATGGGTCACTTTGGCCCTCGACCAGCTGGGCGTGCGTCGAGGGGACCGGGCGGGCCTCTTATCCGAAAATCGTCCCGAGTGGGCCTTTGCCGACCTTGGAATTTTGAGTCTCGGGGGAACGACCGTTCCCATTTATCCCACCAGTTCTCGGAAGGAATGTTCTTACATCCTTGAACACGCCGAGGTCTCCCTCCTTTTCGTCTCAACGCCGGAACAATTGGAGAAGGTCAAACCTCTCCTTGAGGAAGGAAAAATTAAAAGGATCATTGGGTTCGATCTTGAGGAGGGTTTTTCCTCAAAGGGGTTAACCTTCACTCAATGTCTCGACCTCGGCCGGCGGACACAGCTGAATAATCTCAATTT
>CAYJTI010000010.1:0-10953 GCA_964373135.1 uncultured bacterium
AAGATCTCCTCCCCATTCGCCTTCAAACTTTTTCCGATTTCCGCAATCCTTCCCTTTTCGATGCGGACATCGAGGACTTGGTCAACTTTATTTTTGGGGTCGACCACGTGCGCCCCTTGAATCAGAAGATTCATTCCTCCTCCTCTCTCGGCCCACCACTCAGGAGATAAAGCACGGCCATCCGGACCGCGAGGCCATGCGTCACCTGGTCAAGGATGACCGAATAGGGGCCGTCCACCACTTGGCTTGTGATTTCAATTCCCCGGTTCACCGGCCCCGGATGCATAATGAGGACCTCGGGCTTTGCCTCTTCCAGGATTTTCCGGTCAATTTGATAAGAATTGGCGTATTCCCGGATGCTTGGGAAAAAGGATTCCGTCTGCCGCTCCAGCTGGATTCTCAGAAGATTAATCACGTCCGCCCCCCGGACCGCCTCTTTTAAATCCGTGGTGGCATGCACCCCCAATTTTTCAATCTGCGGGGGGAGGAGCGTTTTCGGGCCGCAGACCGTGACTTTGGCGCCCATCTTCGTGAGTCCCCAAATATTGGAGCGTGCGACACGGGAATGGAGAATGTCGCCCACGAAACTAATCTTGAGCCCCTTCAAGGTCCCCTTTTTCTCAAGGATGGTGAACATATCGAGGAGGGCCTGCGTGGGGTGCTCGTTGATTCCGTCGCCGGCATTAATCACACTCGCCTTGAGGCAGCCCGCCAGGCGGTGCGGCGCCCCCGAAGAAGAGTGACGCATGACCACGATGTCGACCTTGAGTGACTCGATGTTCCGGACGGCGTCCTTGAGGCTCTCTCCCTTCACCATGCTCGAGGCGGAACCAACCATGTTAATCGTGTCTGCACTAAGACGTTTCTCGGCGAGTTCAAAGGAGATTCGTGTCCGCGTGCTCGGCTCAAAGAAAAGGTTCGCCACCGTTTTCCCCCGGAGCGCCGGCACTTTTTTCACGGGCCTTAAGGAAATTTCCTGGAAGGACTTCGCCGTCTCAAGGAGCAGCTCAATTTCCTCCCGGCTGAGGTCTCGGAGTCCGAGAAGGTCTTTCCGGCTCCACGTCACCGTCACGGCCTCTCCTCCTTCACGACAATCACGAGTTCATCCTCGGCGTGGCCGTCTTCCTTAAGTCTCAGTTCGACGGTCTCATTTCGGGAGGTTGGGATATTTTTTCCTGCGTAGTCCGCCTTGATAGGAAGTTCCCGGTGGCCCCGGTCGGCCAAGACCGCCACCTGGATGGTTTGGGGGCGGCCGAAATCAATCAACGCATCGAGCGCCGCTCGAATCGTCCGGCCGGTGTAAAGGACGTCGTCGACCAGAATGACTTTTTTCCCGGTGACATCAAAAGGGATTTCCGTGGCCCGGACCTTGGCCTGCGGTCCCCGCTCGCTCAGGTCATCCCGGTAAAGGGTGATGTCCACAATGCCGAGCGGGACCTCCGCCTTTTCAATCCTTCGAATTTCTTCCTGGAGCCGCTGGGCCAGGTGCGCTCCGCCCGTTCGAATCCCAATGAGGCAGAGCCCGGCGGTCCCCTTGTTCCTTTCAAGGATTTCATGGGCCATTCGAACGAGGGTCCGCCGAATCACTTCGCTATCGAGAATCTGTTTTCCCTGGGTCATCGGCGGGTATTCCGGGCAAAAAAATTCCTACCCGGAACAGGGTAGGTTATTTCGGCTTTTCGGTTGTCCTTCATCGCTCTCCTTTACCGGCCTCTCCGGACCGGACTTAAAAGGATTCGCCCGGTTTCGGGCGAAATCGTACGTAAGATTACCAGATTGCCTCAGAGTGTCAAGGATTTCCTTCAGGATTTCCTTCAGGATTTCCTTCAGGATTTTCCTTCAGTCAAATTTGACAACAGTCAAATTTGACAAAATTGTAAACGTATGGCTTATTTTGTAAATATTTCAACTAAGTAGGTTCTTTCAGCTCTGCTTCTTCATAAGCTTATCCTTCATCAAATAAATGGGTTACGACGGATTTTCTGACTCTGGCATAGTTCTTCCATAGTCAGCCACAAGAAAGATGAAGCGAAACGGCATGATTACGAACACGAAGTGGACAAAGTGGCTGTGGCTAATTCCCTTTTGCGCCTTCTTTCTATGCCGAGCGGAAGCTTGGGCGTCGCCCGCTCCCCCGCTCGACCTCAAGATTGCGGCCGACCGCCTTTTGAAGCAACACCAGATTGAACGCGCGATTGTTCTTTACGAAAGAGTCCTTCGTGAAGATGGGGAATTCGCAAACGCCCACTACAATTTGGCGACGGCGTACTATCTCCAAGGTGACCTTTGGAAGGCCATGCTTAGCCTCGAAGCCTTTCTCCGCTTTCGGCCGGACGATGCCGAAGCCCTTTACAATTTAGGGTGTCTTAAACTCCGTGTCGGTGCTTTTGAAGAGGCTTGGCACTGCTTTCTTCGAGCTGAAAACTGCCCCTCGACCCGCTTGGTTTCCCGGAAAATAAAAGAGGCCCTTCATTTTATGAAGGACCTCGAACTTCAAAATCCGGAAACAAAAGACTTACTCGCCTATCTCTTCACTAGCTCGGTTGAATCCTTCTAATCCTACCGAACTAGAACCCACGCTTCTTCTGGAAGAGGACCACTCGCTTCGTTCCGAGAGAGGGACCCTGCTTCTCTTCCCGAATCCTCTCGACCGATAGGGTCGGCTCGGGAAACCGATTGAGGAGCCTCAGAACCGGCTTGCTCGGCGTCAGGGCATTGTGAGGAACCAGGAGAAGCGGGCCCGGCTGACTCTCGGCCCTGTGGGGCTGGTTCATCGCCGCCACTGCTTTGGTGCCTCCTTCGTAGGCCGCAACCGGTGTCGTCATCCCGAGAAGCGCCAACGTTAAAACCGTCACAAAGGCTATGCTTTTCATTGACTCGCCTCCTTCCTCTTTCTTGCCCTAAAACATAGCACCCTTTATCAGAAATTTCAAATCGGCACCTGCGAGGGTCCTGTTGTCCTTACCTCTTACGCTCCCGTAGCGCAGGTTTAAACCTGCGCTACGGGCCGGAGTAGAAACCAGATACGAATTTGTCAAAGGGTGTACGAGCCGCCTGAAATCACCAAATAAAAAGGCCCTCTCCTCGGAATAAGCTGAGTTCTGTCGAGGGGAATCATCTCTCTGGGTTCCCGCTTGCGCGGGAACGCTTGCGGCCTTACCCGGGGACCCTGGGAGGGCGCCGTCCCCTTATTTGGCCTTTCTCCGCGTAGAGATTGCCGCGTTTCACCCCTGCGCCAGGAGTTTACCTGACACAGGACTCGTCTCTGTGGCTCTAATCCGTCCGCCGCGCTTTCTGGCGGAGATGGGCGTTACCCACTACGCTGCCCTCAGGAGCTCAGACTTTCCTTCCCGCCGCCAGCGGCAACGGGACGATTCCCTTCCGAGGAAAGGGCTCGAGGGATTATACCCTACTCAGGCAAAAACAACCCGTCTCATGAGATAAATCCCGCAGCCTGCCATAAATACGTTGGGGAGCCAAAGTGCAATGGCCGGCGGAATGTAACCCTCCACCGTGACCGCCCGGCCCCAGACAAAAAAGACGTAGTAGAGCGCGACAATTCCAATCGCCACGCTGAAACTAATCACGGCCTCGCCCCGCCGGGTAATAATCGCAAGCGGCAGCCCGATTAACGCGAAGACAAAGGGGGCAAACGAGAAGGAGATTCGTTTGTGAAATTCAGCTTGGTACTCCCTCCTGAGCAGGGACGTGGTCCGGACTTCCCCGTCATGACGGAGCCCATAGAGAATCTCATCCAGCGTCATGTCCTTCACTTTTTTCTTGGCCTTGGCCGACGCGGGATTCTCCTTCCCGAGGTGAATGGGGGGGAGCTCAAAGGTCTTAAAATTTAACTTATAAAACACACTGGGGTCGTCCGGATTGGGCTCGTCGCTCGTTCCGTTGTAAAGCTTCAGCGTGAGGGTCTTTTCTCCGGGCGATGAAATAATTTCCCCCCACTCGGCGATAATCGTCCGGGTCGCCTTCCCTTTCTCCTGGGGCTGGTAAATCGTGATTCCCTCAAGCCGGTTCCCTGAAATTTTCTGAGTCAGGATGATATAGTCCTGGAAATCTTTGACGAACTTTCCCGCCTCCAAATACGAGAGGGGGTTTTTGAGTAAGAGGTCTTTCACCGCCTGGCGGTAGGCGAATTGGGCCCGGGATTGAATCTGGTCATTCAAGAAAAGCGACACGAGGCTCAGGAGAAAACTCACCAAAAGCACCGGGACCATCACCGAGAAAAGGTTGATTCCGTTCGCCTTCATCGCCGAGATTTCATTGTTTTGGGCGAAGCTCCCAAACACCAAAAGGACCGCCGCCAAGGCGCTCGTGGGCAGGGTGAGGCTCGTCAGTTTGGGAATCAGGAGAATCAAAATTTTCAGGATGTCGAAGAGGCTGACCCCCTTGTTGATAAGAAGGTCCGCCAGCTTCACGAGATTCCCGACCAGAAAAATAAAGGTGAAGAAGAGAATCGAGAGAAGAAAGGGTGTCAGAAGTTCTTTGAGGGCGTATTTACGAAGGAGTTTCAGAAAGTTCCCCCAGCCGGGCCCTTGAAAAATCGGCCCAAATGAGTTTCGGATGCCCTTTGACGATCTTCCGGTAAAGCGCCCGGGCCTCCCCTTTTCGCCCCAGGGCCTCGTAACATTTAGCGATGGTGTAGTGCGAAATCACGGCCAGATTTCCCTCTGGATTTTCCCGCAAATGCTCCTCATATTTCGCAATGGCCTTTTCGTATTCCCCTTTGGTGTAAAGACGCTCCGCCTCGGAGTAGGGCCCAAAATCAAAGCCGGGAGTGCTCCGGCAGCCTGCGGCCCCGAGGAAGAGTCCAACCAGAAGAATCGTCTTCTTGAGGAAACAAGGAACTGTCATACGAGAAAAACCGGGGTTATTCTATCGGAAAACGCCTCATCTGAAAAGGAGGGGAGGTGGTAAAAATCAGTTCCCCGGCCTCTTGGGGAAACCAAAGTCCGGGATGCCGGTGCCTGGTTCTCCAAACCAAGGGAGGCGAAGTGAGGCCGGGGAACCTAAAATCCTTACCTCAAATCACGCAAAATTGTAAATGAGCTGTGCGCTCAGAGTCGACTGAGAGCCTTCCCCGTTGAAAATCGAGGCGTCGCTCCAGTCGTAACGATACTCGAGGCGCGTAATCAAATTGTCGTAGAGCTTGTACTCGGTCGTGTAGGTCCACTCCCAGTAACGCTGTTCCCGACCGACTCCGCCCACCACGTTCCCTGCACCGACGCGGAAGGTTTCGTCGTCCACAAAGAGCTCGACCCGGGTCGCAAAGGCGAGCTTATCGGTCGCCTGATATTTGGCGTAGCCCGCGTAGCCATGCCACTGGGCATTTTCAAACGGATACTTCAGTCCGGTGACCCGCCGCTCACTCCCGAAGTCAATGTTGCCCATTAAAGAAAGTTTGTCGGTCACATGCCAGAGGGCGACGAAGTCCAGGAGAAACCGCTTGTGTCCGTCCTGATTGGCATTTTCCGGGCCGACATACATCGTCGTGGTGAAGAGAAAATCGTCATTCGGCGCAATCGCAATCTGGGCCTCGGTGGTGACGGAATCGTTGTTGTCCTCCACGATATCCCAGCCATTGTTGATTCCCGCCGTGAGCGTCAACTTGTCGTCGAAAAATCCCATGGACGACCGAATCCCTGTGTGAGTGAAGGGAATCGCAAACCCAAACATAAAGGAGCGTGTCGTATTCCAGTTGTCTTTGGCTTCGATGACCTCCGCTCCGGCCAGCGTCACGTATTTTCCGCCGCGAAGATAGAGGCTCTTTTCGCCAATCGGGAGACGGGCTTCGGCATAAGCCTGTTGAAGGTCAAAATCGTCCACCACGCTTCCCGACGGGGTAATCACTTCCGCGTCTTCTCCATAATAGAGGTCGGTGCGGAAACCGACTCCCCCTTCTGCGGCAGCTGGTTTCTCTAAGACCAGTTCCACAGCGTGCAGCGTAAAACTCCCCTCGTCCTGGTCGAAGACTCGAACGGATTGCTCACGGGTCCCGGTCGTTGCAGATGTCGCGTTGGCCGGGTCATTGAAATTCCAATGCCAGGCCGTGTCCACAAAACCGCTCAAACGGACGCCAGAAAGCGCTCCTTCGACGACAGTCCCTTCGGCTGCGGCCTGAGGCGCCACATAGGTCGGTGTTTTTTCTACTTTTCCTTCGAGCTCGGCAATTCGCTTGCTCAGTTTCTCAATCTGCTCTTTTAGAGCCGAAACTTCGTTTTCATCGGCAAAGGCGGGGGCCGATGTCCAGAGCATCATGAGGACCGCGAGGGTCCCCGAGGTTAACCGCTTCATTGCTGACCTCCCTTTGGTTTATATCGGTTGAAATGTTAATAAGAAGCAAAAAGACAAATCGTCTGAATCATGGCTCGTAAGACAATTTGCGTGCCAATCTATTTTTCGGACGATTTGTCTTTTCGCTGAAGTTCGCAGGAACAAATTCGGGCTCTCCCCTGTCCCAAACCCGAGGCATCCTATCTAAAATTACTGTAATGTGCAACACCTTTGTATCGGGGCCGACAAAATTGTGGGCCCGCCTGGGCTCGAACCAGGGCCAACGGATTATGAGTCCGCTGCTCTACCGCTGAGCTACGGGCCCCCGGCATCTTTTCAGGGATTTAAATTCTCTTCGATGAGTTTCTTGAGAACCGCGGAATCAATCGGTTTCTTGACATAACCGGAAATCCGCTCCTGCTCAAAGAGCGACTTCATCCCCTCCCCGGTCCCTGTGATGACAATCACAGGCAAGTTCCGGATTCTTTCTTCACGACCGGGGTCCTTATCGTCTCGGTAGGAACGGAATTTTCTGAGCAGGGTGAAACCGTCTTCATTGGGCATCCGGATATCCAGGAGGACCAGGTCGGGAAGTTTTGAAACCAACGCCTCCCACGCCTGTTTCCCGTCATTGGCGGTGGCGACGGAATACCCGAACATTTCAAGGCGGGCTTTCAAGACCTCACAGAGGGCGGTCTCGTCATCGACAAGAAGAAGATGCTTCTTTGTCTCTGGGGCCCCAGATTGCGATGGTTCAACCATTGAGGGAAACCCTCCTGTTTACAGGGTTATTCGTTGAGTTTTAAATCGAGGAAGTTTTTTAGCCTTCGCGCCCGTGTCGGATGGCGCAACTTGCGCAAGGCCTTCGCTTCAATCTGGCGGACCCGTTCCCGAGTGACATTAAAAATCTGTCCGACTTCTTCGAGTGTCCGCGGGTAACCGTCTCCAATTCCAAAACGCAATCGGAGGACTTTCTCTTCCCTTTCCGTCAGACTGGAGAGGACCTCGTCCATCTGTTCTTTCAACATGCTGTACGCCGTGGCGTTGGCGGGCGAAACCGCGCTTTTGTCCTCGATGAAATCGCCAAAGGTCGTGTCCCCCTCGTCTCCAATTGGAGTCTGCAGGCTAATCGGCTCCTGGGCAATCTTTAGAATTCCCTTTACCTTTTCAACCGGCATCTGCATGACCCGGGCCACCTCTTCGGCGGTCGGCTCCCGTCCCGTCTCCTGGACCAAATGCCGCGACGCCCGGAAGAACTTGTTGATGGTCTCAATCATGTGGACCGGAATCCGAATGGTCCGGGCCTGGTCGGCAATCGAACGGGTAATCGCCTGACGAATCCACCAAGTCGCATAGGTCGAAAACTTGTAGCCCCGTTTGTACTCGAATTTGTCGACCGCCTTCATGAGGCCGATGTTCCCCTCCTGAATCAAATCTAAAAAGGAAAGCCCGCGGTTGGTGTATTTCTTGGCAATGCTCACCACCAGCCTGAGATTCGCGGCCACCAGATCTTTCTTGGCCCGGGAAAGCTCACGCTCCCTTTTCTGAATGACCCGCAGATACTCGTGGATCTTCTCTTCCGGCTCAACGAGTTCCTTCAAAATCTGCTGGTTTCGATTCTCGAGGAGGGTAATGGCCCCCTGAACCCGGCGCCGGCGAACCCGGGCCACGGCCTCGCGGTTTCTACGGAGCTCCTCGAGTTTCCTTCTCAAGTTCGCAATGATCTGCTCCACAATCCCCATGCTCAGTTTAAATTGCATGAGCAACTGGACGTGATTGGACCCCGGCCGGGCGGCGCGGAGCCGTCGCGTCAAGGCCTTCAATTTTCTCTTGTTGAGCGCCAGTTTTGCCTCGTGTTCTTCATCGATGATGGACTCCAGGCTGACTTGCCCGGTCTCAATCTGGGTTAAAAGTTTCAACACCTCGACGCGAGCCGCCCGGGTTTGAAAAATGGCCTCCTTCAGGCGGTCCTCGGCGTCTTCAATCCGCTTGGCGAGATGGATTTCTTCATCGCGCGTGAGAAGCGAAATCTGTCCCATCTGCCGAAGATACATCCGGACTGGGTCGTCCATCCGGACACGGCCATATTCCTCGACCGCCTCCTGCTCTTCGTCGAGCTCCTTCTCCCGCTTCAGCCCGAGCACCTTTGTCTCATCCTCCGCTTCGGGGGCGGGTGCCTTTACAATCGGCCGGCTTGTGATTTCGATGCTTTTCTCGTTTAACATAGCAATGACCTGCTCAATCCTCTCCGAGGAATTGACATTCGAGGGGAGCCACTCGTTGATTTGCTCATAGGTGACGTAGCCTTGTTTCTTGCCGAGAGAGACCAATTTCTCAACGGCCTTTTCGAAGGTAATTTTGGTTTCCTTGCGACGCGTGCTAGTTAGTACGCGGGACACTGAGCCTCCATGGTTGAAGGTCGAAGTCGCATTACCCTGCTTCCCCTCACAAAAATGAAATTATAGCCGACAAATGAAAAATATGCCATACCCGGCCCTAAAATTTTCTAACTCCTTTGAGCTAAAAGGGTTCTGTATTCGTTGAGCAATTTAGAAAGTCTTTCCGGCTCCCCCACGTCCTCGGCCTTACGAATCGCCTGCTGGAGTCTTTCAAGGTGTTCCCTCGTCCGCCTCTCCCGAATCTTTCTCACACAGTCGGAAAACGCCTTTTCCCTCTCTTCACGAGAGAGTTCGAAAAGCGAGGAGGCCGCGACAAAAGCTTCTATCGACTCATCCTCGAGTCGGTTTAACACCTGGTGGGACACAATCTTCGTGCCAGCCTCGTGAGAGGTTTTAAGAATCTGAAAAACCTCTCTGGCCCCGGGATGTCTCAGGTCTTCGGGACAAACCAAGTCTCCCTTTTCTAAAAGCGCTGGATCTTCCAACAGGAGTGAAACAAGCACCCCTTCTTCCGGGTAGGGAAAGTTCGCGAGCTTCGTCGGGGAGCCCGCCGGAACTCCTTCAGACCCCCGTTCGAGCCGGACCTCTTGTCCCCGAAGCTTTTCCCGAATCTCTGCCAGCTTCCTCCGAAGGGAACTCTCCTCCACGTTCAGGAGCCGGGCCAGACGTTTGAGGTATCGGTCCAAGACCATCTGGTTTTTGACCTTGGAAAATGTTTCCAGAAATTCATTCGAGATCCGAATGAGCCCCGCAGTGTCGGCTGGTGAATACCGGCGGGTGAGGGTTTCCCATTTGAAGTCGAAAAGGTCCTGGGCTTCGAGCAGGAGTTTTTTAAACTCCTCGACGCCGCTCGCCCCAATCAAGGAATCCGGATCTTTCCCCGAGGGAAGGGTCGCCACCTTGACACTCATCTCTCCTTCGAGAAAGACTTCGACCCCCCGCAAGGCGGCCGACTCCCCCGCCCGGTCCCCGTCGAAGACAACCACCACTTCCGGAACGAATCGTTTCAGAATGCGCACATGGTCTTCGGTGAGTGCCGTCCCGAGCGTTGCGACGACATTTTTGATTCCGTTGAAATAAACCCGAAGGAAGTCAAAATACCCTTCGACCACCAAAATCCGGCCCTCCTCTTGAGTCAGAAACCGCTTGGCAAGGGGGAGGCCGAAGAGCTCTTTCCTTTTCCTGAAGATGGGCGATTCAGGAGAATTAAGATATTTCGGTGTTTCATCCCCCAGGGACCGGCCGCCGAATGCGACCACCTTTCCCTGGAGATTGTGAATTGGAAAAATCAACCGGGCCCGAAAAAGATCGTAGGGATTCCCCTCCCGGGTCCGTTGAATTAATCCCGAACGGTAAAGCGCCTCCCCTTGAACCCCCCGCCGGCTCAGGAATTCGAAAAGCTCCCGCCACTCCGAAGTCGCCCACCCGAGTGGAAACTCCTCCAAAATCTTGGGGTCAAACCCACGCTGAATCAGGTAATCACGGGCCGGCCGCCCTTTCTCAGGATGTTTTGCATTCGCCGAATAATATTCGTGGGCCAGCCGGTAAATTTCGTAAATGGCCTCTGAATCTGAAACCTCCTGACCCCGGCCCCGCACCGGCTCGGGCAGCTTAAAGTGCACTCGGTCGGCCAGGCTTCGAAGGGCCTCGGGGAAGGTAACCTTCTCATACTTCATGACAAAACTGATGACGTTCCCCCCCACCCCGCAGCCAAAACAATGAAAGATCTGTTTTTCCGGATGGACGATGAAAGAGGCGGTCTTCTCTTGGTGAAAAGGGCAGAGGGCTTTCAAGGTGCGTCCGCTCCGCTTTAACGGAAGATAACCCGAGACGACGTCCACGATGTCATTGAGGGCCTGAACTTCGTCAATCATCTTCTCTTCGTAACGCATCGCTACACGACCGTCCTCGTAACCCAAAAGCCTCTCATCCACTCGTGGATTTTCACCGGGATCTGGGCCACGGGCCGGCCGCTCCACGACTGAACCTGATACGACTGCTGAATCCAATCCAAGGGGAAAAGGAGCAAAAGATAAGAAACCAAAGAGAAGAAGAGAAAATACCGAAGCCCCCCGATAAAAACGCCTCCCAGCATCTGCAAAGGAGACGCGACCTCCAAGTGAATAAACTGCCCGATGATTTCAAAAAGGATTCTCAGGAGAAACCAGCTCGCGAAGCCAAGGAGTGCAAAGGTAATCACGCGGGCATACGACTCCGGGCAGGGGGTCTCCCGAGCGAGCCACTCGGCGAAAAAGAGATAATACTCGAA
>CAYJTI010000010.1:10963-15284 GCA_964373135.1 uncultured bacterium
CGAAGGTGAGAAAAATAGAAATCAGCGTTTCGAAAAGGCGTGGAAGCTCGCGACTGGCTCCGTTTCTGAGCCCGATGAAAATCCCCACGAGAACAAAAATCGCAAGCCCCCAATCGACCCACCCAAAGTGGGCAAAGAAATATTGCCAAAACCAGCTTTGCGTGACGGTCTCAAGCACCTTATCCAATCGGGCTTCTCCTCCAACGGCCAATCAGTCCGTCCCCAGCCACCGCCTCGAGGTCCACCAAGACAGATTCCCCGATGAGATCCGGGAAACCCTGAAAGTAGACCTTCATGTATTGCGGCGTATGGCCTTGGTAGAGTTCACCTCTCGGCGACTTTTTTTCCACGAGCACCGGTAACGTTCGACCGATGAACTTCGCCTTTTCTTGCGAGGTCACGAGCGACGAAAAGGCCATGAGACGATTCATTCTCTCTCGAACCGACTCTTCCCGCAAGCCGGCAAAGCGGGAGGCTCGAGTCCCGGGCCTTCGGCTGTATGGAAACGCATGGACACGAATCGGCCGAGTCTCCTCAACCGCCGAAAGCGTATTTTCAAAATGAGAGCCCTCTTCTCCGGGAAATCCGGCCATCACATCCATCGAAAGCGCGAAGTTTGAAATTGATTCCCGAAGCCTCCGGATTAAATCGAGGTAAAACCCCCGCCCATACCGCCGGTTCATTCGCTTCAAAATTTCGTCGTCCCCGGATTGCAGCGGAATGTGGAGCTGCGGACAGACCTTTGGCATCTCTCTCATCGCCTCAATGAGTTCCCCCGTGACATCGGTCGGCTCAATGGAACTCAACCGGATTCGTTCAATTCCGCCCACTTGGCTCAAGGCCTCGAGGAGCGTCACCAAAGGAACGGCCTCGGGAAAATCCTTCCCGTAGGCCCCCAATTGGATGCCGGTCAAAACAATTTCACGGTAGCCGGAATCGCGAAGCCGCTCCGCCTCTTCGACAATCTCTGACAGCGGACGGCTCCGAGAGCGGCCGCGCACCAATACGACCTTGCAGAAGGAACAGGCGTGATTGCACCCATCCTGAATTTTGATAAACGCCCGCGCGCGGCCTTGAAACGTAGCAATCCGAAGCGGGCCATATTCGTGTCTTGACCGAATCGGCGCCGGGACTTCCTCATTTTGAACCGAAGGGGTCCCGCAGCCCTGAAAGAGAACCTGAGCGATTTCCGGCTTCTCTCGATTGGCAAGAACGAGGTCAACCTCGGGGAGAGCCTCGACTTCTTTTCGGTCTCTTTCCACCCAACAGCCGGTGACCACGATTTTGGCCTCCGGATTCTCCCGATGGGCCCGCCGAATCCAGTAGCGATTTTCCCGGTCAGCGCCCTCCGTCACGGTGCAGGTGTTTATCACCACCACGTCGCACGAATCTCCGCGGGTCTCCTCGAGGCCCGCCCTGCCGAGCGATTCCCGCATCGCCTGCGTCTCGTATTGATTTACCTTGCAGCCCAGGGTAATGAAACGGACCTTTCCCATTTTTACGCCCTCAGGTTAAAAATCGAATCGCGCTCAGGACCCCGACAAAAGCGGTTTCAATCCGAAGCACGGAATCCCCAAGAAAAACCTTGCGGGCTCCGTGGGATTCCGCCAAGCTCACCTCGTCGTCACTAAAACCGCCTTCGGGTCCGAAGAAGAGGAAAAAAGAATGCGGCTGGGCGGCTCCTTTTTCCGCTTTGATCTCTTCCACCACGTCTTCAAGGCGAATCCCGCTCGGGTCCGGGTGAAACAGGAAGGCTCGGTCTCGCGCTCCCAAATTTTCCTGAAGGAGTGTCTCGAAACTCACCGGGCCTTCAATTCGTGTGAGCATCGGACTCGCCGACTGTTTCGCCGATTCAATCACAATCCGCTCCCATCGCCGTCTCACCCGCTCTCTCGCCTCCCCTCGCGCCTTGACCATGGTCCGGGCGGTTTCCAGGACCCACAATTCTTGGATGGCGAGCTCTTCGGCCTTCTCCACGAGGCTGTCCATCTTCCGTTTTTGAGGCAGGGCCTGACCAACCTTGAGATAAACCTTTCCTTCTCCCCGAGACAACGGAAAGGTTTTTTGAATCTTTAGCCGGGCGCCCCCTTTTTCAGAAATTGCCTCAATCACCGCTTCGGCCCCTAATCCGCTTCGGTCAAAAATCTGACAACTCTCCCCGACTTTCAGCCCAAGGACGCGCGAGAGGTGAAACGTCTCTCGAGGAGAGAGGTGAAGAGAAGTTTTGGGACCACTCAGAACGGCATCCACATAAAAACGGCGGAGGGCTCGCGGCAAAGGTTAAAATTTCCTAGCGTCCCAGAGCTTGGACGATTTAGGTTAAGATTTCTCTTCTTTCTTCTCGGCGGGCGCAGCGGAAGATTCTTTCTTCTCGGCCTTTTCTTGCTCGGCAGGCTTCTCTGGCTTTGCAGGCTCGGCCTTTTCTTCGGGCGGGACGGCCTCTTTTTTCTCTTTCTTCGGGCGGATGACATTGGCCGCGTGGGGGCCCTTTTCTCCTTGAACGACGTCGAAGGTAACCGCCTCTCCCTGTTCCAGGGTTTTGTACTTCTCACCCTGAATCGCCGTGTAATGGACGAAGATGTCCGGCCCGCCTCCTTCTTTCTCGATGAACCCGTAACCCTTTACGTTAGAAAACCACTTCACTTTCCCTTGCTCTGCCATCTCCCGGCCCTTTGGTTACTTCACCTTCTGTTTGAGCATCAGTCCCGGTTTGAAGACGACCACCTTCTTCTCCGGAACCTTCACTTCCTCTCCCGTCCGTGGATTGCGTCCGATTCTTCCGCGGCGGTTCTTCACTTTGAAAACGCCAAAATTTCGGAGCTCGACCGTCTCTCCCCGCTCCAGGCTTTCCACAACTGCATCCAGCGTTTTCTGAACGACCTTCTTGACATCGATTTGGGTCACGTTCGTATCGTTGGAAACTTTCATCACGATGTCTTTCTTGGTCACGTTCTCACCTCCTTCAAGATCTTCCCAAGGTCACAACTGATTGTCAAAATTGAGGATGCGGAAAGGTTACCAGGGAAACCGGCGGGTGTCAAGAATTTTTCTGTTCTAACTTAAATGGTGATATAGACTTAAGCGGGACGTCTCAGTATACTACCGGCTCAAAGCGTTATGGAATCTAAAATTCAGCTTCTCCAGTTCTTCATCTGCCGGGAGTTTCGACAGGAAAAACAGGATGCCTACACGGCCGAGCTTGTCCGAAGCAACCTCTACGTTCCCAGCTTTCCCTACCATTTCACTCAACTCTATGCGGTGACCTGCTGGCGGAAGGACGAGCGCTTCCATAAGGAGGTGATTGAATATTCAACCGATTACGGCGTTTCGGTCCGCACGCCCCCCATGGATATCGAACCGGTTAAAGGGAGCGTCCTTTTCCGGTGGCATACCCATCATTTTCCGAAGGATTTTGCCATTGAAAAGCCGACCCACCTCCATCTCAAAGTCATCTTGGATTGGAAGGAGCATTTTGAGTCGTATTTGATGATTGAAAAGGTTCCATAGGCAAAGAGCAAGGAAAAGAAATTCGAGTTAAGGCAAAAGTTGAAAGAAAGGGCCTCGAGGAAAACGATGTCTTTTCAGAAGAGATGTGGCTTGAAAATTTGACGGCGGACGGAGACGCAACCGTTAGGGCGTGGTTTGTAAACGAAAACGGAAGTCATCGCTCGTCGAGCTACTTTCCTCCTCTCAAAAGAGTGCGGGACACCGTGACTCTCTTTGGTCTTTTCGACCGGCAGACAGGCCGGCCGATTCAAGACAAAGTGGGACCGCCTGCGGGTTTTCGTTCCGAAATCAGGGACGATTCTCTCGTGGTGACGCGCTTCTTGACGGCTGTGGCTCAAGGTCGACTCACGGCCCGAGAGGCGGATGAGTCCGCCGGAATGGCTCGAGGAAAGCGGTGGAAAAAAACGAGCGAGGCGATAAAAGCCGAAGCCCGAGAAGGGGCTTCCTTCTACGCCCTCCTCTTGGCCGAACAAGGCCGGAAAGCCAGACCTCCTCAAAACAAACCTCGGGAGGCGCAAGTGCCGAACCGGAGTGAGCCGAGTCTATTCGGGCAGGACCTCTTTGCGACGGAACATGTCCGGACGATGGCGTGAGTTGCTTAGCGGATTTTGACGGCGTTTTCGCCGACTAAATTCTCAATCGCCTGAAAGAGCTCCTCGGTTGTCTCCACGCGATAGTCATCGCCCGGCTGAAGAACCGCCATCTTCCCGCTCGGGTCCCGGAAGTTGAGGTAGACAGGGACTTTTCCCTTGTGGGTGCTCAAAACCTCCTTGAGCTGCTGGAGCAGTCCGCTGTCGAGGCCCGCCGTATGAAG
>CAYJTI010000010.1:15294-16665 GCA_964373135.1 uncultured bacterium
CGTATGAAGGTCGATGGAAACCAGCCGGGTGAACCGCTTGGGCACCTCGTCGAGGCTCGCCACCTCTTCCGCAATCACCTTCGGGATGTCGTCCCGGGAATTGACCTTGCCCCGGATGAAGACGATGGCATCCTTTCGCATGAGGGAGGCCGAGGCGCGGTAAAGCTCAGGGAAAACCACAATTTCGGAGGAACCGCTCAAGTCCTGCAGCGTCAAAAAGCCCATCTTGTCCCCTTTTTTCGTCACAATCTCCTTGAGGCCGTCGACCACGCCGCCAAGCGTCACCTCCTCCTGGTCCCGGAACTCGCCCAGTGTGTCGGTGGAGGCCGTCGCGTAATTTTTCAAAATTTTTGCATATTTGCTTAAAGGGTGGGTCGTCACGTAAAAGCCAATCATCTCCCGCTCAAAGGCAAGAAGCTGGCTCTCGGACCATTCGGGAATATCGGGAATTTCGGAGGCGTCGCCGAGGTGCGATTCACTGGCCGCCGCCTCGAAAAAGGAGAATTGCCCCCGCTGGCGGTCCCGCTGCATCGAAGAGCCGACCTCAAGCGCCCGGTCCAGCATCGCCATGAGCTGCGACCGCCGGCAGCCAAATTCGTCAAAGGCGCCGCATTTGATGAGGCTCTCCAGCACCTTCCGGTTGCAGACCCTCAAGTCGATGCGCTGCGTGAAATCGAAAAATGAGCGGAAGGCCCCGCCCTGCTTCCTGGCTTTCAAAATCGATTCAATGGCGGTACTGCCAACATTTTTCACAGCGGTCAATCCGAATCGAATTCGATTACCGGTGGCGCACGAGAATTCGGAGTAACTTTCATTCACGGACGGCGGCAGGACCTCCAGGCCCATCTTTTTACACGCCTCGATGTAGCGGACGACCTTGTCGGTGTTCCCCATCTCAGAGGTGAGAAGCGCCGTCATAAATTCGTGGGGGTAATTTGCCTTGAGATAGGCCGTCTGATAAGAGATGAAGGCATAGGCCGTGCTGTGGCTTTTGTTAAAGCCGTAGCCGGAGAAATATTCAATTAAATTCCAAATCCGCTCGGCTGCCTTCTGGGGAACGCCCTTCGCCAGACAGCCGTCGAGAAAGGCCTTCTTCTCCCGCTCCATAATTTCGGGAATCTTCTTCCCCATGGCCCGCCGGAGAAGGTCGGCCTTGGCCAGGCTGAAGCCGGCAAGCTCATTGACAATCCGCATGACCTGTTCCTGGTAAACGATGATGCCGTAGGTCTCACGGAGAATCGGCTCGAGCTTCGGGTGGTCATATTGAATGAGGGCCGGGTTATGCATTCTTCGAATGAAATCGTCCACCATGCCGCTTCCCAAGGGGCCCGGCCGGTAGAGCGCCAGGAGCGCCACCAAATCACCGAAGCG
>CAYJTI010000010.1:16675-18723 GCA_964373135.1 uncultured bacterium
GCATCCCGGAAGATTCAAGCTGGAACTCCCCGATGGAATCCCCCCGCCCCAGCATCTCGTAAGTGACCCGGTCCTCAAAAGGAATCTCGTGAATTTTGATTTCGAGGTCCCGTGTCCGCTTGACGATCTTACCGGTGTCATCGATGACCGTGAGGGTCTTCAGACCCAGAAAGTCCATCTTGAGGAGACCAATTTTTTCCAGCGCGGTCATCGAATACTGCGTGGTGGTCTGGTCATCCGCCTTGAAAAGGGGCGTGTATTCCGTCAAGGGGACGTCCGAGATGACCACGCCGGCGGCGTGAGTCGAGGCGTGACGGACCAGCCCCTCGAGGGCCTGCGAGGTCTCAAGGAGCTGCGCGATTCGGGGGTCGGCTGTCTGCAGTTCTTTAAATTTCGGCTCGCGCTCGAGCGCCTGGTCGATGGTGATATTCAGCTCCATCGGAATCAGTTTGGCGAGCCGGTCCACTTCGGGATACGAAAGTCCCATGACACGCCCCACATCGCGGACCACGGCCCGGGCCGCCATCGTGCCGAAGGTAATAATCTGAGCGACGCTGTCTGTCCCGTACTTCTTTCTCACGTAATCAATGACCTCGTCCCGGCGTTCGTAGCAAAAATCGATATCGATATCCGGAAGGCTCACACGCTCCGGATTCAGGAACCGCTCAAAAAGGAGCCCGTGGAGAATCGGGTCGATGTCGGTAATCCCCAGGGAATACGCCACGAGGCTCCCGGCCGCGGACCCTCTTCCCGGCCCCACCGGAATCCCACGCTCTCTGGCGTACCGAATGAAATCCCAGACAATGAGGAAGTAACTCGTGAAGCCCATCTTGTTAATGAGGGTGAGTTCATAATTAAGCCGCTTGCCATACTCGGCCGGAATCTCTCCCCCCTTCCGTTCCTTAAGATGCGTAAAGCAGAGCTCCTCCAAGTAGCCTTCCCCGGTCTTTCCCGGGGGCGGGTCGAAATTCGGCAGATGGGTCTTCTTAAAATCAAGTTCCAGATTGCAGCGCTCGGCAATCTCCACGGTCGTTCTCAAGGCTTCCGGAAACTCGAGAAAGAGAAGTTTCATCTCTTCTGGAGATTTGAGGTAATACTGGTCGCCCTGGTAACGCATTCGATGGGGCTCGTCCAGGGTGGAGCCGGTCCCAATGCAAATGAGGGCATCGTGGGCCGCTGCATCTTTTTGATGGATGTAATGGACATCGTTGGTGGCAACGCATCGGAGGCCAAATTCGCGGCTGAGCGCCGCATAGGTTTGAATCACCCGCCGCTGGGGCTCCAGCCCCTGGTCGGTCAGTTCGAGAAAGAAATTTTCTTTCCCAAATAGGTCCAGGAACTCTCGGAGCGCCCGCTTGGCTTCTTCGGGCTGATTATTCCAGGTGTAATAAGGGATTTCGCCCTTGAGGCATCCCGAAAGCGCCAGGAGCCCTTCCGAATGAACTTTCAAAATTTCCTTGTCAATCCGGGGCCGGTAATAGAATCCCTCGAGGTAACCCGCGCTCGTGAGCTTCATCAGATTCTTGTAACCGGTTTCATTCCGGGCCAGGAGGGTGAGATGAAAGGAGGCCTCCTTGATGCCATGTCCCTGTTTGTCAAAACGAGACCCCGGCGCGACATAGGCCTCCATCCCGAGAATAGGTTTGATGCCGTGGCGGAGGGCCTCTTCGTAAAATTCGATGGCGCCGAAAAGGTTGCCGTGGTCCGTCATCGCCAGGGCCGGGAGACGAAACTCCGCCGCCTGACGCATCAATTCGGGAATCTTGGAGGCGGCGTCGAGCAGGCTATACTGCGTGTGGCAGTGAAGGTGAACGAAGTCGGAATGTGGCATCGTTAACCGTTTCCTAATGCGGTCTGCAGATTTCTCTCCTCCTCTCCCCCCTCGGGGGGAGAGGATTGAGGGGAGGGGGTGAAGCGGCGGCCTTTTCCCCTCACCCTAACCCTCTCCCAAAGGGAGAGGGTAAATCAGAATTGGCTCCAATTTCTTCTTTCCTCTCCCCCTCAGAGGGGGAGAGGATGAAGGTGAGGGGGTGGGGTCTCCGGCTTTT
>CAYJTI010000011.1:0-18184 GCA_964373135.1 uncultured bacterium
CGCTCTTGCCGTTCTCCTCGTCGACCTTTTCGTCCCGAGAAAAGGACTCCTCGGCACCCTCGGCCTCCTGGGGATTCTCACGGCGCTCGCCTTTGTCCGTTATCCGACCGAGCCCCTCTCGCTCTTCTTCGGATTTTTTATCCTCGACCCCTTCAGCTTCTTTTTCAAAATCGCGTCGCTTGGAATTGTGGCGATGACCCTTCTCGCCTTCCTCGCCTACGAGCCCAAAACTCCTCAAGGGGAGCCGGCGCCCGTCTCTTACCCCGGGGAGTTTGTGACGCTTTTCCTTTTGATGGCCTTCGGCCTCATCCTCATGGGCTCCTCCAATAACCTTCTGATGATTTTTCTCTCGATTGAATTTGTCTCAATCCTTTCTTATCTCGTCACGGGCTTCCTGAAGAAAAATCCCCGCTCGAAAGAGGCGGCTCTGAAATACCTTTTATTCGGAAGCGTCTCCTCCGGGGTCATGCTCTACGGAATGTCGATTCTCTTTGGCTTGACGGGAGCCATCGATCTCAACGCCATTTATGTCCAGGCGACGGCGGCCCCCGTCTCAGAAACGCTTCTGTTGGTCTCGCTCTTCCTCATCCTTGTCGGTCTCGGATTCAAGATTTCAATGGCCCCCTTTCACATGTGGGCGCCGGATGTCTACGAAGGGGCGCCGACGCCGGTGACGGCCTTCCTCACCGTGGGGCCAAAGGCGTTGGGTTTTGCAGTCCTTCTCCGCCTCCTCCAGACAAGCTTCCTCGAACTCCACCACGAGTGGGGAGCCGTCTTGACGGCCCTTTCGATTCTCACGATGACGATTGGGAATGTCGTGGCCATCTCCCAGACCAACATCAAACGTCTTCTCGGCTACTCCTCGATTGCCCAGGCGGGTTACATCCTAATGGGCCTGGCCGTCTCGAATGAAATCGGTCTTCAGGGAGTCCTCATCTATTTGACGGCCTATGCCTTCACCAATCTCGGCGCCTTCCTCTGTGTCATCATCGCCTCGAACCACTTTCGAACGGATGAAATCGATTCTTACGCCGGCCTTTCCGAACGGGCCCCCTTTCTTTCGCTCGCCTTCACCCTTTTCCTTCTTTCCCTGGCGGGGATTCCGCCGCTGGCGGGCTTCATCGCAAAGTTCTATGTCTTCTCAAGCGCCGTTGAAGGGCGCTTCGTGACGCTGGCCGTGGCTGCCGCCCTCAATAGCGCCGTTGCCGCTTACTATTACTTCAAGGTGGTGCGGCTCCTGTATCTCGTGCCGGCCCAAACCCATGAGGCGCTTCCCCATCCTGTGCCCCTCCTCATCGCCCTCTGGATTGCCTTGATTGGAACCGTGGCGATGGGGCTTTTTCCGGCGCCGTTTATTACGTTTGTCGAACGCGCCCTAATCCTGTAAACTACCGGGAAATCGCGAACCCCAATGCTTGAAGTCGTCCTCGAAGAGCGTTACCCCAAACCTTTCAAACTCGATGACGGGACACGCGTCATCTTCCGCCCCCTCATTTCTCAAGATGAGCCGGCGCTTATCCAATTTTTCAAGGCGATGCCGAATGAAGACCTCACTTACCTTCGGGACGATGTCAAGAATCCCGACGTCATTCAAAAATGGTGTCAAAACCCCGATTATGAACTGATTCTCCCTCTGACAGCCGACCTCGAGGGAAAAATCATCGGCGACTGCACGCTCCACCAGGAAAAGCGGGGGTGGAGGAGCCACATCGGGACGGTGCGCATCGCGATTCATCCCGACTATCGGGGGAAGGGGCTCGCCTCGGCGCTCGTTCAGGAAGTCATTGATATTGCGCTCGATATCGGACTCGTGAAACTGGACGCCGAATTTATGGCGGAGCAGACTCGTCCCATTGCCATCTTTGAGAAGCTCGGCTTCGTCAACATGGCTGTCCTCCCCCAGCATGTAAAGGACCTCAAGGGAGAAAGTCACGACCTCGTCATCATGGTTTATGACCTGAGGGCGACCGAGCATTACGAAGCTGACTGACCCCTTGAACCATTTGAAAAAGCCGGTTGCCATCCTTGCCATCCTGGCCGTCACAGGAATTTTTCTCTCCTGGTGCCAATTCTCCCCGGCCCAAATCATTGCCACCTTGGTCTTCCTCTCGGTCATCTCGGGCACGCTCTTTTACTGGCAGTTCCGGCTGACCTTCGCCTTCGGCGGAATCGCGCTTCTCCTTTCGACGAATCTGCTGGACGTCCCCCACGTCATCGAATTTGCGGGGCTTGACATCATCCTCTTTCTCGTCGGGATGATGACCCTCGTCGGCTACCTCGAGGAGAAACACTTCTTCGAATACCTCGTGGCCTCGGTCGTGGACCGAATCGGGCACCACGCCTACCTTTTGATGGGGGCCCTGATGTCGCTCGCCACCCTTTTTGCGGCCTTGGTCGATGAAGTCACTTCCATCCTTTTCATGATGTCGACCATGTTTCACCTGACGAAGCGTTACAAGGTGAATCCGATTCCCTTTCTCCTGATGATTGTCTTCACGACCAACATCGGAAGCTCGGCCACGGCCGTGGGAAATCCGATTGGGGTGATGATTGCGCTCCGGGCCCATTTGAGCTTCGCCGATTTCCTCAGGTGGGCGTCACCGATTTCCGCCGTCACCCTCGCCCTGACCATCGTCCTCTGTTTCTTCCTTTTCAAAAAAAGTCTGCGGGAGCTCGACCGAAAGATGAAGGCGGAGCGGGAGGCGCTTGATGAAACGAAACATGTGGCTCATAAAAAAAGCGAAATTCGGCTCTCGTGGCTTCTCTTTTTAGGCACGGTCCTCTTCCTCATTCTTCACGCCCATCTCGAAACAATTCTCGGTCTCCAAAAGAATTCGATGCTCCTGGCAACGAGTCTCGGTGCGGGGGCCATCGTGATTTTGCTGAATGGCGGCGGGGCGAGGGAGTTTTTCATGCGGCGCGTCGACTGGTGGACCTTGGCTTTTTTTATGTCCCTTTTTGCCTCGGTGGGAACTTTAAAATATGTCGGGGTGACGGAACGGATTGCGGAAGCGATGCTTTCGGTCGGGCATCAAAATCCGACGGCGCTCCTCATTATTTTCACCTCGGCCATCAGCCTCCTCACCGGCCTCATGGATAATGTGCTTGCGGTCGCCACCTTCATCCCGATTCTCCTTGAAATCGAAAAGGCGGGAATCTACACGTTTCCCTTCTGGTGGGGAATGCTCTTCGGGGGAACGCTTTACGGCAATCTCACGGTCATCGGCAGCACGGCCAACATTGTCGCAATGGGAATGCTGGAAAAGGAGTATGGCCAGCAGATCAAATTCATGGAGTGGCTCAAGCCCGGCATCATCGTCTCAACCCTCACCATCGTCCTCGCCCTCTGGCTCATCCACCTCCAAATCCCTCTCATGCCCCGTTAGGAAAGAAACGGGGACAGGCACCTTTGGGGGACAGGTCACTCGTTCTTCAGAAACTGCCGCACTTGGCCGTGATTTCCGACAAATACGAGAAAGTGGCGGTTCTTTTCAAGACGGGTAAGGATGCGCACCCGGCTTTCGATGTAAGCTTCCCAAATTGAATCATGGATTTTTTGGAAAACGAGCCGGTAACTTCGCCCACTGGATTGATAGACATAAGGGGTGGCTCCGATGGGAAGGCCGGATTGGAAATATTTCAGAAGGGCTGAGACAATGAGGCCTGCGACGGTCCTTTCTTGGGACCCCATCTTTTTAAGGCAGCGCTCGTAACTGGGGAGATAAAAAAGCTCAAAAGGCATTCATTTTGCTCGATGTGCCGCCTTGATCCACCGGGCAGTCACTGACCTGCCGGCCTCTTTTTCCTGTTGGTAAGTCCCCTCCACCAACGAAAGATCCTCCGCGGTGAAAACCCTTTCTACGGGGTCGATGGGGGTGAGGATAATCCGATTGCCTGCCAGTTCCGCCTTGAAATAGCGGTCAGGCCCCACGTTGATCTTGGCGACAAAAGCCGAAGGGAGATTAATCTGCCGGTTCCGGTTCATGCGAAGGACAGTCCCCATAGGCCACCTCCTGACCAAGGATAACAGAATCAAGGAATTTGTCAAAATAACATTTCGTTAAAAACAGCCCTTTCCCACTTATAGATCGGGGCAGCCCCAGCGCTGGGACAGGCATCAGGAAGGCGTGCCCCTCTGCTTGGCCCGCCCGGCCCTTGACAGAATAGTCGGCGTTTATTATGATAATCGCCGATACCTGTGGCAAAAGGAACTCCCATGAACATTCCAAGGACCCTCAATCTTCGCAAGGAGCTTGAGAAAAAGTCCTGTTTTCTCTTCGGTCCCAGGCAGACGGGGAAATCCTGGCTCATCCGTCATACCCTGAAAGAATTTCGCACCTATAATCTCCTGGACAATGAGACGTATTTGAAATTAAGCCGCTCCCCCAAGAGACTCCGGGAGGAGTTGAGGCCAAAAGAGCGGATTGTCATTGTCGACGAAATCCAGAAACTTCCCACGCTCCTCGACGAAATCCACCTTTTGATCGAAGAATATGGAATCCATTTTCTCCTTACCGGCTCAAGTGCGAGAAAATTGAGACGGGGCGGAGTCAATCTTTTGGGCGGGCGAGCACGCATTCGGTATCTTCATCCGTTTACCTACGCTGAATTGGGGAACGAATTTGATTTGATGCGAGCCGTGAATCACGGGCTCTTAGCGCCGATTTATTTCTCAGAAGATCCCCAGGGGGACCTCGAGGCTTATGTGGGAACTTATCTGAAAGAGGAGATTGCCGCTGAGGGGCTCACCCGGAATGTGCCCGCTTTCAGCCGCTTTCTTGAAGTCGCAGCACTCTGCAATGGAAAGCTCATCAATTATGCGAAGATTTCCAATGATGCCCAGGTGGCCCGGAGCACGGTCCAGGAATATTTCCAGATTCTCAAGGATACGCTCTTGGCCTGGGAGGTAAGCGCCTGGCAGAAATCACGGAAGAGAAGACCCATCACCACCCCGAAATCTTATTTTTTTGACCCCGGGGTGGTCCGTTTCCTTCAAAATCGAAACCTGCTCAAAAAAGGCTCCCCCGAATTTGGAGAAGCGCTCGAGGCCTATCTCTTTCACGAGCTGAAGGCTTACACAAATTACCGTTCAGCCGGTGACGTTTGCTACTGGCGCTCGGCCTCCGGTTTTGAGGTTGATTTTATCGTAGCAGACACCACAGCGGTTGAAGTGAAGGCAAGCAAAACGATTGGTTCCCAGGACCTTAAGGGGCTCAGGGCGTTAGAGGAGGAGAAGGGATTAAAGCATCATATCGTGGTCAGCCTTGAAGAAACACCGCGCACGGTTAACAAAATCCGCATCTTACCCTGGCAAGTATTCCTCGACGAGCTCTGGTCAGATAAGTTTGTTTAAAAGTAACAGGGGACGGTCTGGAGCTGCCCCGGGGACTGTTGCCCTGTTGTCTATAAGGAAAATTCTTCGAGCGGTTCGATAAAATCAAATCGTCCCCGGCAGGCTTCCACGAGTTTATTGTCTGCCGTGATTACGGGAGAGACGTGGATTTCCGCGAGCGTTAAATAAATTGCGTCATAGACAGGGACCCTAAGCCTCATCGCGGTCTCGAGCGCCATGTCGGCGAGTTCATGGCCGGGGTAAATGCGCAGCGGGACGCCCAAAATTTGGTCAAATGCCCGAACCGCCTCATGGTAGGTGATGACCCCCCGTTGAAAACGCTTCCAACAGGCGTTGGCAATCTCAAGGAAAAATATCTCCGGAACGATAAACTTCGACTTCCGGCGACGAATCGCCTGCAGGACTTCCTCGGCCTTTTCGGTCAGATCCTCCTGAAAAATCCACTTCGTTCCAACCGAACTATCGATAATCCACATTCTGGGAGTCTAGTACGGAAATTGCCTCAGTGAGTCTCTCGGTCTTCTCGAATCAGTTTAGTCGAGTCATCAAATTTCCCATATTTCCTGTGGAGTTCTTCTCGGAACTCATTGAGCCGCCGGAACCAATCGCCCCTGCGCTTCTCCTCATCTTCCGCCTTGCGTCCCTCGGCGAGGGCTTGCCGAAGGAGACGAATCGCCACCTGATTAACGGAAAGATTCTCTTCTCGAGCCACCTTCTCCATTTCCCTTTTGGTCGATGGGGGAAGACCCCGAATCAGAATATCGCTCATGGTCTGACCTCCATTTGATATCAGAATGATATCATCCCCCGCCGCCCCCTGCAAGATTTTGGTGACTGTCACCATTTCGCCATTCCCATTTCGCCATTCTCCCTTTTTTCTCCAGTTGACTTCCAATTCCTCCTCGCCCATAATATTGCCTTCTGAAAATAGCTTCTAACTCTTTACCTTTCCAGAAGTTAGGGTAATCATTAGAAATTTGAAACCTTCTTATGGCAAGCTCGTCCGCGAGGTCGGACTGGTCACCACCATTCCGATGATTTTTGCGGCCGGCCCGCTTGTCGGCTATTGGATTGGCCAGTGGGCGGATGAACGAATTGGGACCGCCCCGTGGGGCATGGTCGTTCTGGCGCTCCTCGGATTTATCGCCAGTTTCAGACAGGTGGTCGGGATTATTCAACGTTGGGCGAAGGATAGCGAAGAGAGGGAATCTTAAAGTTCAATGTCAATCGAAGCGCACGCCGCCATAACCGCCGAAAAGGCCCCCGAGGGCCTCAAGGAACTCGCCAACTGGGTGACCCTTGTTTCCCACCAGTGGCACGGGACCCCGTGGGCTGATTTTCTCCACCGCTGGGAAAATGTTGTCTTCGCCTGGACCGTCGCCTTGGGCCTCGTGGCCCTCGCCTTCTTCGGAACTCGAAAGAGAAAAGACATTCCGGGACCCTTCCAAAATTTAGTTGAAACGATTGTGGAGCGTCTTGAAAAATTTATTCTCGAGGTGCTTGGCCCGAGAGGAAAAAAATTCGTTCCCTTCATCGGCACGCTTTTCCTCTACATCCTCTGCCAGAATCTCCTCGGGCTTGTGCCCGGAATGAAATCGTCCACTTCCAATCTCAACACGACGGTGGCCCTTGCCCTCACGGTCTTCGGCTATGTGCAGTGGAGCGGCCTCCGGGAGAATGGAATTTTGGGTTACGTGGACCATTTGATGGGGAGCCCCCGCGACCTCGTGGGCTGGTTCATGGTGCCGCTCAATTTCCCGCTCCATATCCTCGAAGAGTTGATTCGACCCTTGAGCCTCTCGCTCCGGCTTTTTGGAAATGTCCTGGGCGAAGATTCGCTGATTGCGGCCTTCGTCACCCTCGGGATTGCGGCCTTAGCTTTCTTTCATCTGCCGTTTGGGCTGCCGCTTCAATTCCCCTTCATGATGCTCGCCCTCCTGACGGGAACGATTCAGGCGGTTGTCTTTTCACTCTTGAGCACGATCTATATTTCACTGATGTTGCCTCACGAGGAGCCGCATCCTCATTAATTAACAAAAGGAGGATTTTATGTCGTTTCAAATGGCACTTTCATGGACGCTCCCGCTCGCCGTGGCCATTGCTGCTTTTGGCTCGGCCCTCGGCCTTTCCCGGGCTGTGGCGGCGGCGATGGAGGCGATGGGACGCCAGCCGGAGGCGGCCGGCCGAATTCAGACCGGAATGATTATCGGCTGCGCCTTCATTGAGGCGTTGACGATCTACGCCCTCTTGGTCGTTCTTCTCCTTCAGGGAAAAATCGCTTAAGCGGAGGCCGAGGGGCAGGAAATGAATCTTTCCCTCCAGGAAATCCTCACGCAGGCCCTCGGTTTCCTCATCCTTGTCTGGGTGATGAAACGGCTTTTCTGGAAGCCGGTTTTGGCCGCGCTCGAGAAGCGGCGCTCTCTGATTGAGGAGGCCTTCCGCCGCATCGAAGAGTCCAAAAAGGAGCTCGCGGCGCTTCGAGCGGATTACGAAGGTCATCTCGAGAAAATTGAGGAGGAGGCGCATGCCAAACTCCAGTCCTCGATTGACGAGGGCCGCCGGATTGCCCGCGAGATTCAGGAGAAGGCCCGGGAAGAGGCGAAGCAGGACCTCACCCGCGTGAAAGAGAATCTGGCGCTTGAAGTGGAAAAGGCACGGATTGAACTCCGCCGTGAGATTGCTGACCTCACCCTCCGGGCCACTGAAAAAATCCTCCACGAGAAAATGACGGACGAAAAAAACCGGGAAAAAATCCTCGAGTTGATTGAGGAGCTGGAGGCCCAGGAATGATTGACCATCGGGCCGGCCTCCGCTATGCCCGGGCGCTTTTTGGCCTGGCCGAAGAGTCCAATCAGGTCGAGCGGATTGAAGACGAGCTCGGCCAGGCGCTCGAGCTGGTGGTCCGTTATCCCGAGATTTCGAATCTCCTGATGAACACGACCCTCTCGCGCGAAGAGAAGGAGGATTTCATCGAGAAAATCCTGCCGGCTGATTTCTCCTCCCTCCTCGTCAACTTCCTGAAAGTCCTCGTCCGAAAAGGAAGATTCCAGGATTTTCTCCTCATCCGTGAGAAATTTCACCGCCTTTACGAGGAAAAAAAGGGGCTCCAGCGCGTCCGGGTGAAGAGTCCGATTGGACTGGACGAAATCACCAAGGACCGCTTCCGCCATGTCCTCGAAAAAAAGCTCGGCCTGAAGGTCTACCTTGAAACCAAGGTCGAACCGGAGCTCCTCGGCGGTTTCGTGCTTGATTTCGACGGCACGCAGATTGACGTGAGTTACCGGACCGCGCTTTTTGAACTAAAACAGGCCCTGTTCAGACAGGGGACAGCCCCCTGAAAGGGGACACCCAAACGTGAAGAGTTCGACATGCTAAAACCAGAAGAAGTCACGAGCGCCATCCAAAAAGAAATTCAAAAATACGAGAAGAAGCTCCGCATGGAGTCCGTGGGTTATGTCCTCCAGGTCGGCGACGGCATCGCCCGGGTTTACGGGCTCGAAAAGGCGATGGCCGGGGAGCTCGTCCAGTTTCCCGATGAGACGATTGGGATGGTCTTCAATTTGGAACCGGACAATGTCGGCATTGTCATCCTCGGCTCGGACCTTCGGATTAAAGAAGGGGACGTCGTCAAGCGGACCGGCCGGATTATTGAGACGCCGGTGGGAAAAGCCCTTTGGGGGCGGGTCGTCAATCCCCTGGGCGAGCCCCTGGACGGAAAAGGTCCCGTCGCGAGCGACAAATTCCGCCCGATTGAGGCCGTGCCGCCGAATGTGGTGCGCCGCCAGCCGGTGAAGGAGCCGCTTCAAACCGGAATCAAGGCCATCGACTCCATGATTCCCATCGGCCGGGGCCAGCGGGAACTCATCATCGGCGACCGCCAGACCGGAAAGACGGCGATTTTGATTGACACCATCCTCAACCAGAAAAAGACGGGCGTCCATTGCATCTATGCCGCCATTGGACAGAAACTTTCAAGTGTCGTGGCGTTCGTCGAGACCCTGGAAAAATCTGGCGCGATGGAATACACCACGGTGGTCGTGGCCTCCTCTGAAGATCCGGCCCCGCTGCAATACATGGCCCCCTACGCCGGCGCGGCGATGGGGGAAGAAGACCTTTACGCCGGCGCCCATGCCCTCGTGATGTATGACGACCTCACGAAACACGCGCAGGCCTACCGCCAGCTTTCGCTTCTCCTCCAGCGCCCCCCGGGCCGGGAGGCTTATCCCGGCGACGTTTTCTATCTCCATTCCCGCCTCCTCGAACGCGCCGCCAAACTGCGGGAGGACCTGGGCGGAGGGTCACTCACGGCGCTCCCGGTAATTGAAACCCAGCTGGGTGACATCTCGGCCTACATTCCGACCAATGTAATCTCGATTACCGACGGACAAATTTACCTGGAAAGCGACCTTTTCTACGCCGGAATTCGTCCGGCAATTAACGTGGGGCTTTCCGTTTCACGCGTCGGCGGAAATGCCCAGACCCAGGCAATGAAACAGGTGGCGGGAACGCTTCGGCTCGCCCTCGCGCAATACCGCGAGCTCGCCGCCTTTTCCCAGCTTGCCACGGAACTCGACAAGGCGACGGAGGACCAGCTCCGGCGGGGCGAGCGGATGACGGAAATCCTCAAACAGGATATCCTCGAGCCCTCCCCGCTTTCGCGACAGGTCGTCGTCATCTTCGCGGGCAATGAGGGGCTCCTCGACGACCTCCCGCTTGAAAAGGTGAAGGCCTTCGAAAAAGGGCTCTATGAATTCATGGACCGGAAGTATGCGGCCATCACGCATGAGATTGAGAGCAAAAAAGCCCTCGATGATAAATTGCGGGAGCAGCTCAAAAAGGCAATTCAGGAGTTTAAGGCCGAATTCACGAAATGAGTAACGGCGGGTCGCTCAGGCAAATCCGGCGGCGGATTCGAAGCGTCGAAAATACAAAAAAAATCACCCGGGCCATGGAGATGGTCGCAGCGGCGAAGCTCAGGCGCTTCCAGGATTTTCTCGACTCGGCCCGTCCTTACACGGAAAAAATCGAAACCCTTCTCAACCGTCTCACGGCCGAACTCCCTCCTTCCTATACCCATCCCTATCTCGTGCCGGCTTTGTCCCCCTCCCCTCTCCCCCAAAAGGGGGAGAGGGTGAGGGGCAAACCAGACGCGGATTTGCCAAACGTGTTGCTTGTTCTCTTCACCTCGGACACGGGACTCTGCGGAAGTTACAATTTCCATCTCGAGGAGCGGGCCCGCGCCTTCCTTGAGGAAAACCCGGGGAAAACGATTCATTTTGTCTCCGTGGGAAAGTATGGGGCGAATGCCTTTCGGAATGCGCCGGTGGCAAGGGGGGCCCATTTTGAGGACCTCCGTGTGAGCCGGGTGGACCAAATCCTGGAGGGCCTTCGGAAAACCCTCGAAACTGGATTTCTGGCGCCGGCATTTTCAGAGATTGTGGCGATTTACACGCGAATGGAAAGTCTCTCCCGCTGCCACGTGACCGAAGAGCTCCTCCTTCCCCTCAATCGGAAAAAGGGGCCGGCCGCCGGCAAACTGGAATCCGGGGACCCCTCGCCTCCTTCTCAAGCCGGCTTCATCATCGAACCGAACCTCAAAACAGTTCTCGATAAACTGATTCCGGCGGTTTTTGAAGCGAGGCTCCGGTTTATTTTTTACCACGCGCTCTTAACCGAACAGATTGCCCGGATGACCGCAATGCGCCAGGCCACCCAGAATGCGGAGGAGATGGTGGAGGAGCTCGCGCTCCTTCGCAACAAGGCAAGGCAGGCTTCAATTACCAAGGAGATTATCGAAGTCGTCAGCGGCTCGCGCGCATTAAAATTTTAGTTTTCGGTACCGGTTCCGAGAAGGAGTGAAAATGGGGAAGGGAAAGATTATTCAAGTCATTGGGCCGAGTGTTGACGTCCAATTTTCGCCGGAGGAGCTCGCGCCGATTTATAACGCCCTCAAGGTAGAGATTCCCGGCCAGAAACGGACGCTCACCCTCGAGGTGGCACGGCACACCGGTGACAACACGGTCCGGGCCGTGGCGCTTGCCTCGACCGACGGTCTCGTCCGGGGAATGGAGGTCGTCGACACGGGAAAATCGATTGCGGTGCCGGTCGGAGAAGAAACGCTCGGGAGAATTTTCAATCTCCTGGGCGAGCCGATTGACGAAAAGGGCGCCCTGAAAACTGAAAAGCGGTGGCCGATTCACCGAGCGGCCCCCTCTTTCAATGAAGTTCTCCCGGTGACCACGATTCTTGAAACCGGAATCAAGGTCATCGACCTCCTCGCCCCTTACCCCAAAGGGGGAAAGGTCGGCCTCTTCGGAGGCGCCGGGGTCGGCAAAACGGTCATCGTCATGGAACTCATCCACAATATCGCTACCGAGCACGGCGGCGTCTCGGTCTTTTCGGGCGTCGGTGAAAGGACACGGGAAGGAAACGACCTCTGGCTCGAACTCAATGAATCGGGCGTCGTCAAAAAAACCGCGCTCGTCTTCGGCCAGATGAATGAGCCGCCCGGGGCCCGGCTTCGGGTCGGCCTCTCGGGCCTCACGATGGCCGAATATTTCCGCGATGAAATGCACCAAGATGTCCTCCTTTTCATCGACAACATTTTCCGGTTTGTCCAGGCCGGCTCCGAGGTCTCAGCCCTTCTCGGCCGGATGCCCTCAGCCGTCGGCTACCAGCCGAATCTCGCCACGGAAATGGCCCAGCTTCAGGAACGGATTGCCTCGACGAAAGCAGGCTCCATTACCTCGGTCCAGGCGATTTACGTTCCGGCCGACGATTTGACCGACCCCGCGCCGGCCACGACCTTTGCCCATTTGGACGGGGTCACGGTCCTTTCCCGGCAAATTGCAGAGCTCGGAATCTACCCGGCCGTCGACCCCCTTGCCTCCACTTCCCGAATGCTCGACCCCCGAGTCGTGGGTGAGGAACATTACCAGACGGCCCGCGAAGTCCAGCGCATTCTCCAGCGCTACAAAGACCTCCGCGACATCATTGCCATCCTGGGCATCAATGAGCTTTCGGCCGAAGACCGACTCACGGTCATGCGGGCCCGGAAAATCGAAAAATTTCTTTCCCAGCCCTTTTCCGTGGCCGAGGCCTTCACCGGCCGCAAGGGGAAATATGTGAAGCTCGAGGAAACCATTCAAAGCTTCAAGCGGGTCGTCTCAGGCGAGCTCGACTCTATCCCCGAACAGGCATTCTACATGGTGGGGACCGTCGAAGAGGTCCTCGAACAGACAAAAGGGGACAGGCACCTTTAGGGGGACAGGCAAAAATGGGTGTCCCCAAAAAGGGGGCTGTCCCCTTTGACGACTGAGAGATGAAAACTTATTCCCTTGAAATTCTAACGCCGCGGGGCAGATTTTTTGAGGGGGGGGTGGTCCACACGCTGGTCCCTGCCGAAGATGGATTCGTGGGAGTCCTTGCAAACCATGCCCCCTACGTCACCTCCTCCCCCGGCGGAAAACTCGAAATTCGTCTCCCCTCAGGAGAGATAAAGCCCTTTCGGGTCGGTTCCGGTTTCTTCCACATTTTGGAAAATAAGGCCTTCTTTCTCACCCAGAGTGTTGAATGAGCAACTATGGGGACAGGCACTTTTAAGATTAGAAGGCTAGGTGCCTGGCACCTAATCTTCATCTTCCCTTAATGGAGTCTTTTGTCTTCTATCCCATCGCCGGATGCGCCCTGCTCGGCGCCCTCGGCGTGATTCTATTGAGGAAGCCCACGTATGCGCTCCTTTCGCTCATCGGAACGATGTTCTCGCTTGCCCTCCTCTTTCTTCTCCTTCAAGCCCCCTTTGTCGCAATGGTCCATCTCATTGTTTATGCCGGCGCGGTTCTCGTCCTTTTTCTTTTCGTCATCATGCTTCTCGGGCTGGGGGCGAAGGAGGAGAAAACAAGCGAAGGGTTTCGAAAAGGATTCCTGGCCGTCTCCTTTTTTGTGCCGGCGGCGTTTCTTGGTTTTCTCCTTTATCTTGGGACGACCGCCGCTCCCACGCCCCTGGCCCCCCAGGAAGGGACTCCCGCCGCCTTCGGAAATCTTTTATTCACGCGCTGCCTCCTCCCCTTTGAACTTGTTTCTTTCCTCCTTTTGATTGGCGTCTTTCAAGCCGTGCTCTTGGCGCGAAAAGGGGCCGGGGAGCGCTCGTGACACTCGCTCCCTATTTCATCCTGAGCGCCCTTCTCTTCTCCATTGGGCTCGTGGGGCTCCTCCTCCGAAGAAACCTCCTCCTCATCCTCCTTTCCATCGAAATTCTCCTCAATAGCGCCAATCTTTCCTTCGTGGCGGCGAGTGCGCTTCATGGAGAGCTCACGGGACAAATTTTTGCCTTCTTCGGGATGACCATTGCGGCGGCGGAGGTGACGGTGGGGCTCGCCCTCGCGATTCTCCTTTTTCGGAATACCGGTTCCGTCGACACGAAGGAAATGGAAATCTTGAAGGGGTAGGAATGGCACTCGCTTGGTGGATTCTCTGGATTCCGTTTTTTGCATCGCTCCTCATTCCGGTTTTCTTTTTGAACCGGCCGAAGATGGCGGGGTGGACGGCGACCGGGGCGATGTTTGCGAGCTTCTTCCTCGCCCTTGCCCTTTTTGCGAAGCTCGGAATTCCTGACGCGCCCCTGGAATCCTCCCTCCCCTGGATTCAGCTTCCCGGCCTCACGGTCGAATTTGGAATCCTCGTCAATGGGCTGACCCTCCTCATGCTCCTCATTGTGACCGGGGTCGGAAGCTTTATCTTCCTCTATTCCCAAGAATATATGGAAGACGACCCCGGGACCCCGCGCTACTTTGCGGCGCTTTCCTTCTTTGCCTTCTCGATGCTCGGGGTGGTCCTGGCCAATAACTTCGTCCAAATCTTCATCTTCTGGGAACTGGTCGGTTTGAGCTCTTACCTCCTCATCGGCCACTGGTTTGAAAAAGAGAAAGCGAGTGAGGCCGGTAAAAAAGCCTTTCTCACGACTCGGGTCGGAGATGTCGGATTCCTCCTCGGAATCCTCCTCCTTTTTGGCTGGCTCCAGGCGGGGGGCGAAGGGACGTTCAACTTTCTCAAAATTGAAGACCTCCTCCAAGGAATTCAGCGGGCCGGAGACGGCCAGGCAGCCGCCCTGTTGACGGCCGCCGCGCTCCTCATCTTCCTCGGCGTCATGGGAAAGTCGGCCCAGTTTCCGCTCCACGTCTGGCTTCCGGATGCCATGGAAGGCCCGACCCCGGTGAGCGCCTTGATTCATGCGGCCACGATGGTGGCGGCCGGCGTTTTCCTCCTCGCCCGCCTCTTTTTTCTCTGTTCCATCAGCCCCCTTGCCCTCTTCGTCATCGCCGCCATTGGAACGCTTACTGCCTTTTTTGCGGCCTCGGTGGCCCTTGTCCAAACTGACATCAAACGAATCTTGGCCTACTCCACGTTAAGCCAGCTCGGGTATATGGTGGCGAGCCTCGGGCTTTCAAACCCCCAAGCCGGAATGTTTCACCTCTCGACCCATGCCTTCTTCAAGGCGCTCCTCTTCTTGGGCGCAGGGAGTGTCATCCACCTCCTCCATACCCAAGACATCCGGAAAATGCCGGGTCTCTTTAAAAAGATGCCGGTGACGGGGTGGACTTTTCTTGTGGGGACGCTGGCCTTGGTGGGGATTTTTCCTTTCAGCGGCTTTTTCAGCAAAGAAGAAATTCTTGGCTGCGCCTACCTTCAAAATTTTCCTCTTTTCCTCTTCCTCCTCTTGACCGTTCTTCTCACCGCCCTCTACATGGGCCGGCTTTTTGCCGTGGTCTTTCTCGGGAAGCCGGCCGAGGGAGGGGAAGCGAAGGACCCCTCGTGGGTGATGAAAGTGCCGCTTCTCGCCTTGGCCTTTTTCTCCTTGATTGGAGGATTTCTTCCCTTGAAACAATTTATTCCGCTGGCTCATGAGTTCCACGCCCCGGTCCTTGTCACGATTCTCGGCCTCACGATGGGCACGGCCGGATTTCTTCTGGCCCTTTATCTTTACCGGTTTAGGCCCGAAAGGGTGGCGGCCATCGGCCGGGGCGCCCGGATTTTGAAGGGAATTCTCGAGCGGAAGCTCTACATCGATGAAATCTATGACGCCCTGATTCGATACGGCCAGGACCGGCTCGCCTGGCTCTGTGATTGGTTTGAGAAACGGGTGGTCGTGGAATTCTACGTCAATGGGACCGCCCGGACGACTCGTCTGGCGGGCGACCTTCTCCGAAGGATGCAGACGGGAAGAATCCAGTTTTATCTCCTCCTCTTCTCGGGGGGAATCACCCTCCTCGCCTATGGGATGATTTTATGGAGCCGGTAATCGTTTTCCTGCTTCCCCTCCTCCCGCTCGGCACGGCCGTTGTCTTCATTTTTGTCCCGGAAGAGAAAACTGAATTCTTTCGCTCGGCCGCGATAACCGCAACGGCCCTTTCACTCGCCTCAACCATTTTTCTTCTCGTCCGCTTCCCCCTCGGCCTTGCGGGATACCACTTTGTCTTCCGCTTGCCGTGGCTCCCGGAACTTGGCATCGCCTACCAGGCCGGCCTGGACGGCATTGGAATGACACTCGTCCTTCTCCACGCCCTGGTCTCCACAAGCGGCGCCTTTATCTCCCTCTGGATTCGCGAGCGGGTGAAGGAATATATGATTTTCTATCTGATTCTCGTGGCGAGTATCTACGGTGTCTTTACCTCCCTCGACCTTTTCTTCCTTTATCTTTTCTACGAAATGTCGGTCATCCCGATGTATCCCCTCATCGGAATCTGGGGAAGCCAGAATAAGGTTTATGCCACGATGAAACTCACGGTCTACATCACGACCGGGGCCGTCCTGGCGCTCGCCGGAATCATCTCCCTTTACGGGGCGGCCGGGCTCAATACGTTTGATTTAATCTCGATTCGTGAGGCGCTCGCCGCCCGGGGGGGCATCGACCTCTCTCTTCAACGCTGGGTGGCCCCTTTCTTACTCCTCGGCTTTGGGGTCATTGCTTCCCTTTGGCCGCTTCACAGCTGGTCGCCGATTGGCTACGCAGCGGCGCCGTCCGCTGTGAGCATGCTCCACGCCGGCGTCCTCAAAAAAATGGGGCCTTACATTTTAATCCGCCTTCTCTTCACCTTTCTCCCGGAAGGGGCCAAGGTCTGGTTCCCGTGGCTTGTCCTTCTCGCCACGGTGAATATCCTCTACGCGGCGTTTGCCGCAATCGACCAGAGGGACCTTAAATTCCTCATTGGATTCTCAAGCGTGAGCCACATGGGGTATGTCCTCCTGGGAATCGCCTCGGCGAATGAGACGGCGCTCACGGGGACCGTGCTCTTCATGTTCTCACACGGGGTGATGGCCGCCTCGGCCTTTGCGCTCGTGGGCTACATTTATGAAAAAACGCAGACGCGAATGATTCCCGAACTTGGCGGACTGGCGAGAAAACTTCCCTTTGTGAGCGTCTGCTTTGTCATGACGGCAATGGCCTCGGCCGGCGTGCCGGGGTTTTCCAATTTCGTCTCAGAACTTTTAATCTTCCTCGGCGCGTGGCGCGATTACCGGTGGGCGGCGGTCCTCGCCGTGGCCGGAATTCTTTTCACCGCCGTCTATCTCCTCCGCGCCGTCCGCAAGGTCTTTTTCGGCCCGCTCGTCCAGGAGTGGAAAACTGTGGAAGACCCGAAAACAATTTTCGGGCGGCTCCCCTTTGCCCTGCTCCTGGGAAGTCTTCTCCTTTTCGGTTTCTGGCCGGCGGGGCTTCTTCGAATCATCCAGCCGAGCGTCGCGCTTCTTCTCGGAGGGTCGTGAAAATGCCGCCCGGTCTTCCCTTCTCCATTCTCCTTCCAGAAATTTTCATCGTCGGAATCGTGGCCCTTCTCTCCCTGGTGGAAATTTTTTTCCCGGAAACGAACCGGCGTTACGGGACGGCCTTCAATCTGGCGGGGCTTTTCGCGGTGGGGGCGGCACTTCTCGGGGTCACGGGAAAATGGGGAAGCACTTTTCAGGAGATGTTTTCTCTCGACCTTTTCTCGATTTTCTTCAAATGGATTTTCCTTTTGAGCGCCCTCGCCGTGATTTTCATGAAACGGAATGACCCGTCTCAAGAAGGGGGGGCTGAATTTCACCTCCTCCTCTGGAGCGCGCTCCTGGGAATGTTTTTCCTCGTCTCTTCCACGCATTTCCTCCTCTTCTTCGTCTCCCTTGAGCTCCTGACCCTTTCGCTCTACATCCTTTGCGCTTATGCCTCCCCTGGGGGAGAGGGAAGCGGCAGGGGAAAAACCCATGACGCCGTAGAGGCCGGCCTCAAATATCTCATCTTGGGCTCGCTCGCCTCGGCCTTCCTCCTTTATGGAATCAGCCTGATTTACGCGGCCTCCGGGACTCTTTCCTTCGAAGCGCTCGCTCAATTTCGAGCGCAACGGGAAGGGACGAACTGGATTTTCCTGGGGGGAGCGCTTCTCGTGCTTTCGGCCCTCGGATTTAAGGTCGCGGCCGTTCCCTTTCACGTCTGGGTTCCTGACGTCTACCAAGGGGCGCCGACCCCGGTCGTGGCGTTCCTCTCGGTCGCCTCGAAATCGGCCGGCTTTGCGGCCTTGCTTCGAATTCTCTTCGTCGCGCTCGCCCCGCTTGAGGAGGAACGCCGGATTCTTTTCTCCCTCTTTGCGGCGATGACCCTTCTTTATGGAAATCTCGGGGCGCTCGTCCAAAACAATATGAAGCGGCTTCTCGGCTTCTCTTCCATTGGTCACGCCGGATTCCTGCTGGCGGCCGTCGCGGCCCGGGACGTTTTGGGCCGAGAGGCGCTTCTTTACTATTTGCTGGCTTACGCCGTGACGAACCTCACCGTGCCATACCGCACCACGACGTGAAAGCTCCACC
>CAYJTI010000012.1:0-17569 GCA_964373135.1 uncultured bacterium
TTTTTGGGGATTCCTGATGACGAAAACCTTTGTGCTCAAAGAGAAAGAGATTAGCCGCAAGCGCTATTTGGTCGATGCGAAGGGGAAGATTTTGGGACGGCTCGCCACCCGGATTGCGACCCTTCTCATGGGCAAGCATAAGCCGGAATACACCCCCTTTCTTGACTGCGGCGACCAGGTGATTGTGGTTAACGCCCGAGAAATTCGTGTGACCGGGAGAAAGCTGAAGCAGAAAATTTACACCCATTACACGGGTTACCCGGGCGGAATTCGGACCGAGACCTTGGAAACCCGTTTAGCCAGGAAGCCTGAGGCAGTGATTCACGAAGCCATTCGGCGGATGCTTCCCCACACCACACTCGGGGACCGTATGATTAAGCATCTTCGGGTTTATCCTGGACCGGAACACCGTCAAGCGGCGCAGAAACCGGTCGCGCTCGAGGTGAAATAAATGAATGCCTATTACGCCACGGGCCGGCGCAAGGAAGCCATCGCCCGAGTCTGGCTGAAGGAAGGGGAAAAAGGACTTCAGGTGAATGACCGGACTCTCGAGGTGCACTTCCCCCGTGAGGCCTATCGGACGTGGATTCAGGAACCGTTAAAGGTGACGAATGTCGGAGAGCGTTTTGGCGTGCGGGCCCGGGTCAAAGGCGGCGGGCTGACCGGGCAGGCGGGGGCCATTCGTCTCGGGATTGCCCGGGCGCTCCTTGAGTTTGACGAAAATCTTCGGCCCGTTCTTCGCAAAGGAGGATTTTTGACCCGGGACCCTCGTGGCAAAGAGCGGAAGAAGTATGGCAAGAAGGGCGCCCGGCGGAGTTTTCAATACACGAAGCGATAAACCCGAAGTCGTGAGACGACGTTTTATTCTTCTCTTAGTTCTCTCGGGTTTATTCGGTCTGACCGGCTGTTCCGCCTTTTTTGAAGACTACCAATACCAGCCCATCTCAACTTCCCAGTATTAGGACAGCGTTTACTCCCTCACCCCAACCCTCTCCCAGAGGGAGAGGGGGAAGCCTTTTTTCCTTTCCCCAGGGGGGGAGGGTTGGGGTGAGGGGGAAGAAGCGGCTTCGATGATAAAGAAAATCCTGTTCTCTCTTTTTCTTCTTTTCTTCCTCTGGGGAATTTTCTCGCTCTATCGGGTCTCTCGGCACCCCGAGCGCTTTCAGGCAAATCTGGTCAGCCTCCTTGAAGAACGGGCGGGTCTGGAGGTTTCGTTTGACGACGCCAAGGCGCTCTTCACTCCCTTCCCGATTCTTCGGGCCACGAATTTACGGATGGAATTTCCTCGGGAGGCGCGTGCCCGCCTGACCGCCGAACAGGCGGAGTTTTCTTTTCGCCTCCTTCCTCTCCTTTGGGGCCGGCTCGGGATCTCCGGGTGCCAAATTAAAAATGCGAGCGGAACCGTCTGGAAGCTTCCTTTCGAAAATTTTGATTTCAAGGTGCGCGGCTTGAGCCCTCGCCACGATGCCCCCTTTGAATTGCGCGGGCAGATTGCCGGGACCAAGGAGAAATTCCGGGGGAAGGGAAGTGTCTCCTTCAAAAACCCGTTTGAGAATTTGGTGACGGATTGGGGGATGAAGGCCGACTTGACCCTTCAGGACCTCTCCCTCGGAGAGGGAACGGCCCGTGAATTTCTAAAGCGTTTCGCGGGCCCGGCCGTTTCGGGGGCCTTGACGAGCCACCTTCGTTTTGAGAAGGAAAAGGGAAAAAATGTCATTCGGGGCGGAGTGCGGTTTCAATTGGAAAAGGTTCAGTACGAATCTTTCCCCGCCTTTTCCCTTTCCGGGGAAACCGACCTTCTTTGGGATCTCAAGGAGAATTCCTTGGAGCTTGCGGAAGTTTCCGTGGAGGCCCCGTTCGGGAGATTGGTGGGCCGGAGTGTGTTCAATACCGAGACCGGAGAAATCGGTGAGGCCCGGCTGACCGGCCGAGCAATTGTCCTGGAAGAGCTCATTCGCCAGTTCCCGAAACTTTCTTCCTTTCTTCCCCTGGACACGGGCTTTTCGGGCTTGAGCGATTTCGACCTTTCCGTCCGGGGAACCCTCGACTATCTCGGGTTCCACGGAAGCTGGAACGCGACCTCCGCGATTCTCACTTTCGGAAAGATTTTCTCGAAGCCCAAAGATCTTCCGATGACGGTCCATTTTGACCTCCTCTTAAAGAAAAAGTCTCTGGTGACCGGAGATTTCTCGGTCAGAGTCCAGCAGATGACGGTGAAAGGGGCGCTCACGGATTTGGACCTCGCGACGGGCGAGGGAGAGCTGAATTTAATCACGAATAAATTTAGCCTGGAGGGCTGGAACACCCTCCTGACTCCGTTTGCCGATTACTCCACTTCAGGGTCGGCCAAGATTCTCTTGAACTGGAAGGGGAATCTCGTTCAGCTGGAGAAGGCCCAGAGGATGATGAATCTCACGCTTGAGGACGCCCGTTTTACAACGCCATCCGGCGGCGGGATTCGAAAGGCGAATGTTTCTTTTGACGTGAGTCCGCTCCGTCTCAGGGTGAAGGAGTCGGCGCTTGAAATTGGAACGAATTCGTTTCAACTCGAAGGTGAAATCAGGACGCCGTATGAGAATCCTCAGCCGAATTTCAAAATGACCTCGTCCCGGCTCGAGCCCTTTTCACTTCTGGCAGATCTCAGAGAGCTCGGACCGGTCTTCTATCCCGCCGGGAATTGGAGGAAGGGGCTGAATTCGTTCGAGGCGGCTGTCAAAAAATTTTTGCCGGGCCCCGCTGAACTTGACGAGTTCGAGCTTACCCTGGGTTCACGGCCGAATCAGCTGACTCTTGAAAATCTTAGTTTTCAACTCTGGGGAGGGGCGGTGTCGCTTCGGGGGGAGCGGGACTGGCCTTCGGAGAAGCCCAATTTTTGGCTGGAGGTTACCCTCGACCGGATTCCGCTGGCGCGTTATTTTGAGGCACGGGGGGAAGCCGGAAAAATATTCGAAGGAAATCTTTTCGCGAACGGACGTTTCCAGGGCGTGGGTTTCCAACCGGAAGAAATTTCCAAGGGCCTGACGGGAGAGGGAAAGCTTTCCCTCACGAACGGGGAGTGGCGCGCGCTCGACCTTTCGGGCCCGCTCAAGGGGCTTCATTTGGGATTGGGCGAGCCGCTCTTCGGGACTTTTTCTCAAGAGAAATTGTCAGCTACCCCCTTTTATGATTTAAAGGCCGGCTGGCGCTATCGGGACGGGAAGTTCGACTTCCGGGATTTCGTGGTTCATAACGAGAATCTCTGGGTGAGCGGGGAGGGGAATCTGACGCCGGAAGGGACGTTAAACGGCCGGCTCGGAATCTACCTTTCAAAACTTCACACCGTTGAATTTTTCAAATCGATGGGCAAACGGGAAGACGAGACGCAAGGGAAGCAGCTCGGTCCCCTCCCGTTTCTTCTGGTGGGGAGCCTCGTGAAGCCGGAGGTCAAGCCGGATTGGGCCCCGCTCGAGCGATTTCTGGAGGGGGTCCGCTCCCGAAGATTTCGCCGGCTCCTGAGGGAGCCGCTTAAGGAATCCTGAGCTTCTTAAGGAGTTCCCGGGCCGCCTTTTCCTCGAGTTCCCGCCGGTTTTTCCCCGTGGCCGTGGCCTGGTATTTCCGGCCCACTCGGACTTGAACTTGAATCCCGCGACGGGTGAATTTCCACGAGTAGACCGGGACCTTTTTCCATTTCTTCTGGGTCAGTTCCTGGAGCGTGCTTTTCGGATTGGGGTCGAGCCTGAGGAGCCGCCTCGGATTAATGTAAGGTCCGAGGTGTTTCAAGATGAAATCGCGCAGGGCGGGGAGTCCCTGGTCTTCGTAAATCGCGGCAAGGAGAGATTCGAAGGCGTCGGCGAGAATTTTGTTCTGCTGCGCGCCTTTTTCCTTCTGAAGGCCCTGCCCCAGCTTGATGAAACGCCGGAGTCCAATCTCACGGGCGACCCGTGAGAGGATTCTTCGGGAAACGAGGGTCGAGCGAAATCGGCTGAGCAGCCCCTCGTTGGCGGCGGGAAAGGCCTCCACCAATTCGCAGCAAATCACGTAATTTAAGATGGCGTCGCCAAAAAATTCGAGCCGGTCAAAATCAGCAAGGTGGAGATGAGGGTGCTCATTCCGGAAAGAGGGGTGGGTGAGGGCGGCCTCGAGAAGTTTCGGGTTCGAGAAGGTCAGGCCCAAAAAACGCCGCTCGGCCGGTTTCTTTTTAACAGAACGGGTTCGTTTCAATCCTAAGGTCACGGAGCTTTCGTAAGTGATTAAATTGACAAAAGATAGCGTATTAACCAATCATGGCGCCCCTTTTTCAACAGATTCCGGTACCGGTTCTGACGGGGACAGTTTCAGCTTGAAGGTGTCCCCTCCGGAACCGGTTCGGCAGAACCGGTTCGAGGAGGCAGGTTAAAGATGCTGAATTGTGCGGTGGTGGGGGCGACAGGTTATACGGGGGCGGAGCTTGTGAAGCTCCTTCTCGGCCACCCTCGCGTCAAACTGGCTGCCCTCACGACGCGTCAGGAAGCGGCCATTCCGCTCCGGAATCTGGTTCCGGGGATTTCGAAGCAGAACCCTCTGGAGGTCCGAAAATTTTCCTTCCCCGAAATTAAGCGGAAGGCGGATGTGGTGTTCCTCGCCCTTCCTCACACGGAATCGATGGAGGTCGCGGCGAAATTTCTCCGGGCGGGAAAAATCGTGATTGATTTGTCGGCCGATTTCCGTCTCCGTTCCCCCTCCCTTTATGAAAAATGGTATGGCGTGAGGCATCGATATAAAAAACTTTTAAGCGAGGCGGTCTACGGGCTTCCCGAGCTTTACCGCGATTTGATTCGCCGGGGCGACCTCATTGCCAATCCCGGCTGTTACCCCACGGGGAGCTGTCTGGGAATCGCCCCGCTCCTTCGAGACGGGCTCGTGGAGCTTGATTCCATTTTTGTGGATGCGAAATCCGGGGTCACGGGCGCCGGCAAAAAATTGAATCCCGTCACCCAATTTTGCGAGGTGGATGAAAATTTTTATGCCTACAAGGTGAATCATCATCAGCATACGCCGGAGATGGAACAGGTGCTGAGTGACGCGGCCCGAGTCGAGGTGAAGGTCACGTTTGTGCCTCACCTCCTTCCCCTGAATCGAGGAATCCTGAGCACAATTTATCTCAAGAAGCGGCCGGGCGTCCGGGTGTCCGTGATTCGTCAAAGTTTTGAGCGGGCCTACGAGAAGGAGCCCTTTGTCCGCCTCCTCGCCGAGGGAGAATTTCCGACGCTTCGCAACGTGCAGGGGACAAATTTCTGTGAAATCGGCTTCACCTCGGACCCGGACGAAGATGCCGTGATTGTCATTACGGCGATTGACAATCTGGTCAAAGGCGCGAGCGGGCAGGCGGTTCAGAATCTCAACATCCGCTCGGGATTCCCGGAAGAAGAGGGGCTCCTCGGATGAAGCCTGTTTTTGAAAAAAGGCGGGGCGGGACGGTGACCACGCCGCTTGGATTCCTGGCGTCCGGCATCCGTTCGGGTATCAAGCAAAAGAAGAGGTATGACTCGGCGCTGATTGTGTCACGCGTTCCGGCGGTGGGGGCGGGGATGTTCACGAAGAATCGGGTAAAGGCGTGGCCCGTCATTTATTCAATGAAAGCAGTCGAAGCCGCTCGTCACCGGGCGATTCTCGCCTCGAGCGGAAATGCGAATTGCTTCAATGGGCCGGAGGGCCGGGCGGCGGTTGAAGAGGCGGTGGGGGCCCTCGCCCGGCTTCTGAAAGTCGGCCCGGAAGAAATCTTGATTGCGCAAACGGGGCTCATCGGCGTTCCCTTCCCGATTAACCGATTTAAGCGGGCGTTTCCGAAGCTCCTGAAGCGGCTGTCGCGAGACGGTGGCGGGCAGGCCGCCAAGGGAATTTTGACGACGGACCATCGCACCAAAGAGGTCGGCCTCTCGTTTTATTTGGGGAAGAAACGTGTTACAATCGGGGCCATCGCCAAGGGCGCCGGGATGGTCCATCCCCAGATGGCGACGATGCTCTGTTTCATCACCACGGATGTCCGCATCACGAAGCGGCTGCTCCGCCGGGCACTGCGCCGGGCCGTGGATGAAACGTTCAACCAGATTGCGATTGACAACGACCAGAGCACCAACGACACGGTGCTCATCCTGGCCAACGGAGAAGCAGGGAACCGCACCATTACGAAGGTCGACCGCCGCTACCGGCACTTTCGCGACGCGCTGGAAGAGGTCTGCCGCCGCGCGGCGAGGGAATTGGTCCGGGACGGGGAAGGGGTGACCAAGGTCTGCACGCTTCACATTCGAGGCGCGAAACGGCCCACCGAGGCCGAGCGGGTGGCGCGGCAAATCGGGACCTCGATGCTTTTCAAGACGATGCTCGCGGGCGCGGACCCCAACTGGGGACGCCTCGTGGCGGCGATTGGCGCAAGCGGGGTCCCCTTTGATGCCAATCGACTCGACATTGCCTTTGATGAAGTCTCTGTTCTTTCACACGGAAAACTTCGTGTCTCCAATCTTCCGCGGGCCCGACGGGTTCTCGCCAAGCGGGAATTCGACCTGACGGTCGACCTTGGGAAGGGCTACGGCCGGGCGGAATTCATCACCTCCGACCTCACCCAGAAATACGTCGCCATCAACTCTTCGTATTCATCCTAATTAACCCCCAATGGAAAAATTAGTCGAGAAGGCAACTATTTTAATTGAGGCGCTTCCCTACATCCGGAAATTCCGGGGCAAGGAAATCCTCATCAAGTATGGCGGCGCGGCGATGAACTATGAAGAGGTCCGCGAGAATGTCCTCCACGACCTCGTCTTCATGAACTTCGTCGGCATCCGCCCCATTTTGATTCACGGCGGCGGAACGCGAATCACGGAGAACCTGAGGAAACAGGGAATCCCGTCGCGATTCGTGAACGGGCTCCGGGTCACGGACCGGGAGACGATGGAGGTGGTGGTGGAGACCTTAGCCGAAATCAACCGGGAGATTGTGCGCGACATCAACCGTTTCGGGGCGCAGGCCGTGGGTCTCTCGGGCCACGATGCGGAAATTCTCAATGTCGTGAAACACCGCGCAAATGGAGACGTCGGCTTTGTCGGCGAGGTGACGTCCGTGAATATTCTTCCGGTGCGGGAGCTCACGGAGTTCAACATTATCCCGGTGATTTACCCGGTGGGAATCGACAAATCGGGTGAGACCTACAACGTGAATGCCGATGAGGCGGCGGCCAAGATTGCGACCGCGCTTGAGGTGCAAAAGGTAATGATTCTTACGAACGTTCAAGGAATTCTAAAGAACCCGGCGGAGGAGGGGACGCTCATTTCTTCGCTCCGTGTCAATGAAGTGGAGGAGTTGGTTCGGAAGAAGGTGATTACCGACGGAATGATTCCTAAAGTGAATGCCTGTGTCACGGCCCTCCAGGGCGGTGTCAAGAAGGCGCACATCATCGACGGAAGGATTAAGCATTCCCTCCTCCTCGAGATTTTCACCGACCAGGGAATTGGGACCGAAATCGTCTTGTAGCGAGGACAATGAATACCGCCGGCGTCGAAGCGCTTTATTCTGAATTTATTCTTCCGACGGTCACGCGCGTTCCGCTCTGCCTCGTGAAGGGGAAAGGGTCGCGCGTCTGGGACCTTGAAGGCCGGGAGTATGTCGACTTTTTCCCGGGCTGGGGAGTTTCGGGGCTCGGCCACGCGCACCCGGCCGTGGGTTACGCGATAAAGCATCAGATCCGGAAAATTGTTCACATTTCGAATAATTATTTGAATCTGAAACAGGCCGAGCTGGCGCGCGAGATTTCGCGCTGGGCCTTTCCGGCGAGGTGTTTCTTTGCCAATAGCGGCGCCGAGGCGGTGGAGGCGGCCGTCAAATTTGTGCGCCGTTACGGGCAGGAGAGCGGGCGATTCGAAATCATCACGGCCGAGCGTTCGTTTCACGGCCGAACGTATGCGGCCTTAACCGCAACGGGTCAAGAAAAGGTTCGTCAGGGCTTTGAGCCGCTTCTTGCCGGATTCCGTTACGCCGAGTTCAATGATTTGGATTCGTTTAAGGCGTCGGTGAATGAGAAGACGGCGGCCATTCTTGTGGAGCCGATTCAGGGAGAGGGCGGGATTCACGTGGCCACGCGGGAGTTTCTCAAAGGGCTCCGCCGCCTGTGTGATGAAAAAGATTTGCTTTTGATTCTCGATGAAGTCCAGACCGGAATGGGGCGGACCGGAAAGATTTTCGCCTACCAGCATTACGACGTTGAACCCGATTTGATGACGCTCGCAAAATCGCTCGGGAACGGGGCGCCGATTGGGGCTCTCGTGGTGAACCGGAAGGTGAAGCGGGAGGTTTTGACTCCGGGGACACATGCCTCGACTTATGGCGGAAATCCCGCCGTTTGTGCGGCGGCACTTGCGGTCTTCAAGACGATTCAGAAGGAGAGATTGCTGCCGAACGTGGAAAAAATAGGGACCTATCTCAGGGAACGTTTGCTTGAATTCAAATCGAAATTTAAGGCGGTTCGCGAGGTGCGGGGAATGGGGCTGATGCTCGGCGTGGAGCTCGACCGCCCGGGGACACCCTATGCCGACCGGGCGCGGGAGAAGGGGCTTCTGATCAATTGCACGCAGGAAAAAGTGCTGCGAATTATGCCGGCGATTACCATTTCGAAGAAGTGGCTCGACCGGGGCCTTTTCCTCCTCGAAAAAGTCTTTCAGGAGTTGGAATGACGGAAAGAACCCTCGTAAGGCGTTTGACAAATTCCGGGCCGATTTCCCCCTCACCCTTCACCCTCTCCCCCAGAGGGGGAGAGGGGAGGGTGAGGGGGTTGAAACCGGGTACGAATTTGTCAAACGGCGTACTGGTCATTGCGAGTCAACGAATCGACTGTGGCCGAAGCAATCTAACGCCCTGTGTCATCCTTCGCCCGCCGCTTCTCGTGGAGGGCTCCTCGCAATGACACCGAAGCCGCGGCATTTAATTTCGGTGGACGATTTTAGCCGTGAGGAGATTGAAAAAATCTATGCCTTGGCGGCGAAAATCAGGAGGGACCCCCGTGCCTATTGCGGGGCGCTCCAGGGAAAAGTCTTTGGCCTGATTTTTGAGAAGCCTTCGACTCGGACGCTGGTTTCATTTGAGGTTGGAATTCAGTCGATGGGAGGCGGGACGATTTATTTGGGGCCGGATGAGATTCAGCTTGGAGTTCGAGAAGAGGTCAAGGACGTGGCTCGGGTTTTGGAGCGATACCTCGACGGCGTCGTTTTGAGGACCTTTGCCCATGAGACCCTTACGACGTTTCAACATTATTTTCACAGGCCGGTGATTAACGGCTTGAGCGATTTGGAGCATCCCTGTCAGGCGCTGGGAGATTTCTTGACGATTCGGGAAGAGTTTCGGGCATCGAGGAGGCCGGTCGTTGCCTTTGTGGGAGACGGCAATAATGTTTTGAATTCGTTGATTCTCACGGCCGCCAAAATGGGCGGGCACCTTCGTTATGCGACGCCTCGTGAGTTTTCGCCCAACGGAAGCATCGTGAAGAAGGCCGCGAGCCTCTCACAAAAGACAGGGGCGGTGCTCGAGGGATTGACGGAGCCGAAGGAAGCGGTGAAAGGGGCGGATTTCGTTTACACGGACGTATGGGTCAGCATGGGAGAAGAAAAAAAGAGGAAGACAAAGATTAAAAGCTTCGAGGGATTCCAGGTGAATTCTGAGTTGCTTCGAAGCGCAGGAAAAGGGGCCAAGGTCTTGCATTGCCTGCCGGCGCACCGGGGCGAGGAGATTACGGAGAGCGTTTTGGACGGGGAGTCCTCCCTCGTCTTTGACCAGGCCGAGAACCGCCTCCACGTGCAAAAAGCAATTCTCATCCACCTGTGCGGCGGTATGCAGCCGTACCGGTTCTCTGAGAACCGGATCGGCAGAACCGGATCGGCAGAACCGGATCGAGAGGGGAAGAAATGAGGAAAATTGTGCTGGCTTATTCGGGAGGGTTGGACACTTCCTGCGCCGTAAAGTGGCTTAAGGAACGCTACGGGACGGAAGTGGTCTGCTTTTCCGCATTTCTGGGAGAGGTCGGGAATCCGGCCGTTCTCCGCCAGCGGGCCCTGGCTGCCGGGGCCGCCCGAATTTACATTGAAGATCTCAAAAAAGAATTTGCGCACGATTTTATTCTTCCGGCACTTTGGGCGCACGCCCGTTACGAAGGGAAATACCCCTTGGCCACGGCGCTGGGCCGCCCGCTGATTGCCAAACATTTGGTTCGAATCGCGCAAAAAGTAAATGCCGATGCCGTCGCTCACGGTTCGAGTGGAAAAGGAAATGACCAAGTCCGGATTGAGGTGGGGGTGCGGACCCTGAATCCCCGTTTGAAAATTGTGGCGCCGCTTCGCGAATGGGACTTCAAGTCGCGCGAAGAGGAGGTGGATTACGCCCAGGCAAACGGCATCCCTGTTGAAGCGACCAAAAAGAGCCCTTACTCGATTGACCAAAATATCTGGGGCGTTTCAATCGAAGCCGGGGTTTTGGAAGACCCGTGGCGGGAGCCGCCGGAGGAGGCGTATCGAATCACCCGTTCGCCCCGAAAGGCGCCGAAGGCCCCAAAGTATCTTGTGATTGAGTTTGAGGCCGGCGTCCCGGCCCGTCTGAACGGCCGGAAGAAGTCGTTGGTCGAGCTGATTCAGTCGGTCACGGAAATTGCCGGACGATACGGTGTCGGCCGCCTGGACCAGATTGAGAATCGTCTGGTGGGAATCAAAAGCCGGGAGGTCTATGAAGCGCCGGCGGCTGAAGTCCTTCTCCTGGCGCACGCCGAACTGGAAGGGCTTGTGATGGACCGTGAATTCCTTCATCATAAACGGCTCCTCTCGGAGAAATATGCGGAGCTTGTTTATTTCGGGCTTTGGTTTACTCCCTTGAGGGAGGCGCTCGACGCCTTCTTCAAGTCGAACCAGCGCCGAGTGACCGGAAAGGTCCGCATCAAACTCGAATCGGGGAAGGCAGTTTGTGTCGGCCGCTCATCTCCTTATTCACTTTATTCCAAGCGATTGGCGACCTACTCGGAGGAAGATACTTTTGACCGGGCCGCTAGCGAAGGCTTTATGAAAATCTGGGGCCTCCCTTACGAGGGGACAGTCCCCTTAAAGGGGACAGGCAAACAAAAGAGAAGGTAAATCATGAGAAAAAAACTTTGGGGGGGACGTTTCACGAAGGAGCTCAACGCCACGGTCAAGTGTTTCACTTATTCCTTGGCGGTGGACCACGAGCTTTTTGAGCCGGAGATTGCCGTCAATCAGGCGCACGCCCGGATGCTGGCGCGTGTCGGCCTCCTCACGCGGAGGGAAGGCCGGAGGCTTCACTCGGCGCTTGAGCGAATCGGGAAAAAATTTCAGGTGAAAGATCCTCACAAAAGTCCTCTCGCCCCTTTCATGAAGCCTATCGAGGACATCCACACCTTCATTCAGTTGCAGCTTGAAAAACAAGTGGGCCCCCTCGCCAAGAAGATTCACACGGGCCGCTCGCGAAATGACTTGGTGGTGACTTCAACCCTCGTTTATTTGAAAAGGAAGATTCCGGCCGTCACCGAAAAAATCACAAAGCTTCAGCGCACCCTTGTTGAGTTCGCTGAGAAGGCCGCTGAGGCCGTGATTCCAGGCCTCACGCATCTGAAACGGGCGCAGCCTGTCCTTTTGGCGCACCATCTCCTGGCGTATGTGGCGATGCTTGACCGCGACCGGGCACGCTTGAAAGACACTTTGAGCCGGATGGACAAACTCCCGCTCGGGGCAGGGGCCTTGGCCGGTTCGGGGCTCCGGCTCGACCCGAAATTTGTGGCCCGCCAGCTCGGTTTTTCGGGCGTTACGGAGAACAGCCTCGATGCCGTGAGCGACCGCGACTTTGTTTTGGAAACGTTGTCAGCCTTGGCCATTCTCTGGGTCCATCTCTCACGCCTCGCCGAAGATTTCATCCTCTGGAATTCCGAGGCGTTTGGCTTCGTGACGCTCGATGATTCCGTAGCAACCGGTTCGAGCTTGATGCCTCAAAAAAAGAATCCGGATGTTTTTGAATTGGTCCGGGGCCGAAGCGGTGTCATTTTTGGACATCTTCTATCGACGCTCACTCTCCTCAAGGGGCTCCCGCTCGCCTACAATCGAGATCTTCAAGAAGACAAGCCGGCGCTTTTTAGTGCCATTCACAAAAGTGAACTGGCGCTCGAGGCTCTTTCTGTCACTATCTCGCGTACCGATTTGGGCGACGGGATTAAGAAATGGCAGGAGGACGACTCGATTTATGCCACGGATCTTCTCGAATATCTGGTCGAAAAGGGAGTCCCCTTCCGAGAGGCGCACGACGAGGTGGGGCGGCTCGTCCGTTACGCCGCCGACCACCGGCGAAAACTTTCGACCCTTTCTCTCAAAGAGTTTCAACGATTTATTCCGAAGGCCGGCCACGGGGTTTATCAACTTTTCGACCCCCAGAATTCGGTCCGCCGGAAAAAGACGCCGGGGAGCACCCGCCCGGCCGAGGTGAGGCGATGCCTTCAATCCTGGAAGAAGAGATTAAGAGAGGCGTAAGGCTCCACGACTTTTATTACCTCGCGAAGGACCTCTTTTGTGAGAGAGTCCCGGTGAGGAAGATTGTCGAGGCGGTGGGGACCCCCGTTTACATTTACAGCCACCGGACGATTGTGGAACATTTCTGGAAACTCAAAAAGGCCTTCCAATCGGTCCGTCCGCTGATTTGCTTCTCCATTAAGGCCAATTCGAATCTGGCGGTCTTGAAGGCGTTGGTGGCGGAGGGGGCGGGCCTCGACATTGTCTCAGCCGGGGAACTTTATCGGGCGACGCGTGTCGCGTGCGACCCCAAGAAGATTGTCTACGCCGGTGTCGGAAAAACGGACGACGAGATTGAGCGGGCGCTCCGGACGGGAATTTTACTTTTCAATGTGGAATCGGTTGCGGAGCTTAAGGTCATCAACCGGATTGCAGACCGTTTGGGGAAGCGAGCCAGGGTTTCGCTCCGGATTAATCCCGGGATTGACCCTCAGACGCACGAGCATATTGCCACGGGAAAACCCGAAAGCAAATTCGGGCTCGACCTGGAGACCGCCCATGCGATTTTCATCAAGCGGTCGGATTACCCGTCGCTCTCGATTGCCGGGCTTCATGTCCACATCGGGTCGCAGATTGTGACGGGAGAGCCGTTTCTCAAGGCGTTCCGGAAGGTTTTGATTTTCATTATGAACCTTGAAAGTGAGGGACATTTGATTGAGTACCTCAATCTCGGAGGGGGACTCGGCATCATTTATTCGGATGAGCGGCCGCAGACGGCGGAGGAATTTGCGAAGCAGATCCTCCCGCTTTTTCAGAAGAAAAAGTTCAAGCTGATTTTTGAACCGGGGCGCTTCATTGCGGGGAATGCGGGGATTCTGGTGAGCCGGGTCCTTTATCTCAAGCAGACCCGGATGAAGAATTTTGCCGTGATTGATGCGGGGATGAATGACCTCGTACGCCCCACCCTTTATGATTCGCACCACGAGATCTGGCCGCTTGAGAAGGACGAGAAGAAACCGAAATGGGTTTACGATTTTGTGGGGCCGGTTTGTGAGAGCGGCGATTTTCTCGCCCGGGACCGACACGCCCAGGAGTTTCGGGCCGGAGATTATGTCGCCTTCCTGAGTGCCGGGGCTTACGGCTTTTCGATGGCGAGCAATTACAACTCCAGGCCCCGTCCGGCCGAGGTTTTGGTCAAAGGGAGCGAATTCGCGGTCGTGAGGCGCCGGGAGACGTTCGAGGACCTGATTCGGGGGGAGAAGATCCCTTCATTTTTGTAAGTGTGGTACCGGTTCTGCCGAACCGGTTCTGTCCGAAACTGTCCCCTTCAGAACCGGTTCGGCAGAACCGGTACCGTTCACGATGATGAAAGAAATCAACTTTTGCAAAATGGTGGCGTCGGGGAATGATTTTGTCGTGGTCGACCGCCGCAAGAACTCGGTCACGGATGCGCCGCGCCTTGCCCGTGAGCTCTGCGACCGCCACTTCGGCATTGGAGCCGACGGCCTCCTTCTCCTCGAAAAAAAAGGGGACAGGTCCCGGTACCGCGGAACAAAGGACCTGTCCCCTTTAGATGCTTCAGGTGATTTCCGAGTCCGCATCTTTAATTCCGACGGTTCCGAGGCCGAGGCGTGCGGCAATGGTTTCCGGTGCATCGCCCTTTTTGCGGCACAGAAATTGGGCCTTCCCAAGAAGCAGCGGTTTGAGTCGATTTCCGGGATGATTGATTCCGAGGTCAATGGAAAGCGGATTCGGGTGCGCCTCGCCGACCCGAAGGAGGTGAGAGGGCCCGAAAAGATTAAGGTAATGGGACGCGAAATCCACTATCATTTTGTGAACACGGGCGTCCCCCACGCTGTGATTTTCGTCGAGGGGATTGAAAAAATTCCCGTGTTTGAAATGGGCCGGGAGATTCGGTTCCATCCAAGCTTCAAACCGGCCGGTACGAACGTCAACTTTGTGGAAGTGACAGGCCCTCAAGCCGTGAGCGTCCGGACGTATGAGCGGGGCGTTGAGGAGGAGACCTTGGCGTGTGGGACCGGAACGGCGGCCTCGGCCCTCGTGAGCGCAAAGTTGGGCCACGTGAAACCGCCGGTCCGCGTGAAAACCTCAGGCGGCGAATTTCTGACGATTGATTTTTCTAAAAAAGGAAACCAGTTTCGCGGCGTCTTTCTCGAAGGCGAGGCCCGGTTCGTTTTTGAAGGAACGTGGAAGGGGAGGGAATGAAGCCGACGTTTCAAGGTTCGATGGTGGCCTTGGTGACCCCGTTTCGAAACGGGAAGGTCGACCGGTCTGCCCTCGGACGCCTGCTTAAAAAGCATCTTGAGGCGAAGACCGACGCGATTATTCCCACCGGCACCACGGGCGAATCGGCGACCCTTTCCCACGAAGAGCATCGGCAGGTGATGTCATTTGTGGTGGAATTTGTGGCGGGCCGGGTCCCGGTCATCTGCGGCGCCGGCTCGAATTACACTGAAGAGGCGCTCGGCCTCGTCCAGTATGCGAAGAAAATCAAGGCGGACGGCGTCCTCGTCGTGACGCCTTACTACAATCGACCCACGCAAGAGGGGCTTTACCGGCATTACGCCTTCCTCGCAGGGAAAGTGGACATCCCTGTCATTCTCTACAATGTCCCGGGAAGGACAGGGGTTTCGCTCGCGCCGGAGACCGTGGCGCGCCTTTCCAGAATTGACAATATCGCGGCGATTAAAGAGGCGAGCGGGAGCCTCGACCAGGTCGACCAAATTATGGAACTTTGTGACCTCGCGGTTCTCTCGGGAGAGGATGCGCTCACGATGCCGATGATGGCCATTGGCGCAAAAGGGGTGATTTCGGTCACGGCCAATGTCGTCCCCGAGCTCGTCCGGGAAATGGTTCATGCGATGCTGAACGGTGATTTCGAAAAGGGACAGGAACTCCACCGGCGCCTCTTTCCTTTGTCGAAAATCCTCTTCGTGGAAACGAATCCGATTCCGGTGAAAACCGCCCTCGGAATGACGGGGTGGATTAAGCCCGAACTTCGCCTTCCCCTTTGCCCCATGAGTCCGGAGAATGAGAAAAAGCTCCGGACGGTCCTTGAGAAGCTGGGTTTGTTGGACCAGAAATGAATGGCACCGCCTTAAGGCCATTTTTCCCTCTCCTTTCCAGGGAGAGGGAGATTTTCTGCTTAAGGAAGCGCCATTTGGACAAGAAATCGGTTCGGAGGAGCCCGTGACAGCCGTTCGAATCGCAGTCGCCGGGGCCGCAGGCAGAATGGGACGACGAATTCTTTCTCTCGCCGCCGAAGATTCGGAGCTCGAAATCGTCGGGGCGCTTGAGAGGGGAGATGCCGACGTCCTGGGGGCTGATATCGGTTCTTTGATTGGACAAAATACCACGGGCGTGAAAGTGACTTCAGATCTTGAGAAGGCCCTGTCGCCCGCCCAAGTTTTGATTGATTTCAGTCATCCCACTGCGACGGAGAATCATGTGGAAGGAGCCCTCAAATTGGGCAAAGGGCTTGTGATTGGGACGACGGCCCTTTCGGAGAAAACACTTGAAGTCATCCGGCGCGCTTCGGAAAAAATTCCGATTCTTCAGGCCCCGAATATGAGTACCGGGGTGAATCTCCTTTTTGAATTGGCCGCTCGGGCCGCTCAAGTTTTGAAGGAGGGGTTTGACGTTGGGATTTCTGAGACGCACCACCGAATGAAGAAAGACAAGCCGAGCGGGACCGCGCTCGAGCTTCTCCGTCTGATTGCGGAAGCGAAAAAATGTAATCCGAAGGAGATTAACGTCCACGCCTTTCGAGGGGGCGATGTGGCGGGAGAACACACGGTCTCCTTTTTCGGCAATGGTGAAATTCTGGAGTTGACCCATCGGGCCGCCTCCCGGGACGCCTTTGCCCGGGGGGCCCTCGCCAGTGCGAAGTTTATTGCCAGGCAGAAGAGAGGTTTGTACAATATGCGAAACGTGTTGGGCTAAAACACGATGCAACGCCTCGCACCCTCGCTCATCCTCGTTGTCGCTTTCATCCTTTCACCTTATCCCCTCGTTGCTCAGGAAACTCAGCCCTCGAAATCCCCGGTCAATTTTCTCTTCCGCGACCAGTTTTACGCGAGCCCCGCTTTGAAAATTCAGCACAAAACTTTCGTAGCGGACGATTTTCTCTTGGTCGAACGGCCCGCTCCCGATTGGAATTCAAAAATTGCCATCGTAAGCGCCTTTGCCCCTCAGGCGTTGAGGACCCGGGCGATTAAAGACGCCCAGTCGGTCGGAGAGGCCCAGGAATGGATTCGAGCCCAGAAAAAGAGCCGGATTTTCGAAGGAGTCCCCATTCTCGAATTGCCCCTTGTTCTTCCCGACGGACGGGTTGAGGAAGGGTTCTGGGTCGGGCATAGGGGGTTTCATTCTTTCGAAGCGGCCGCTGCCGAGGTGGCCATGACAAAGTCGCTCATCGAAGCGCAAGGCGGGGACTTCACGGAAGCCCTGAGGCTCGCCGAAGAGTTTGTGGAGCAGGAGGAGCTTCCTCCGAGTGAACCGGTAAAGAGTGAGGCCGAGTTTCAGAGGGAGGAGGAAACCGCCCTCCGCTGGATGGACCAGCTCCAGCTCGGTGAGGAGCTTTTCGGTCCCTTTCAGGGGACGCCGGCCGGCGAGCCGATTCTTTATCAATCCTTCGGCGAATCCACTTGGCGGAGCACCAATCTCGCCGAACGAAAATTCAATTCCCTCGTGGGCTTTTGGACGAACCGGCTCGTCTTCAGAGGAATCTGGTTTCCCATCAATACGATTGACCCCTTTGTCGAAGTCACGGGGGCGCTTGAATCCTCCCCCAACGACGGGGGAAGCCAGCTCGATACCGTGGCCGGCCTCGAATGGCGTCCCCTGCAGCGAAACGCCTTCCTTGGAAACTTCCGCCCGGGCGAGGGCGGGATTCCCTTCCTCAAGTGGGTGAAAAATTACCGGTTCTACGTCCAATACCTCGACCGGCGGAATCTGAAGGATGAGATTCTCAATATCCGGGATTACGATTTCCGCTTCGGCGTCGACATTTTTTATGAAGGGGGGGTCGAGGTCCCGCCGATAGATTCCCGGCC
>CAYJTI010000013.1:0-17394 GCA_964373135.1 uncultured bacterium
CGAGAAGGGCTTCGACGGCTCGCTTTTCTTCAACCCCAAACGTCGGCCTCGAATGAGGAATCATCCGGTCTTCTCCGCCGCCTTTGAGCCCGATTTCTCGAGAAGGGCCTCCAGACTTTTCGGGCCGCAATTGAAAAGGAGGTCGACGACCGAAAGCTCCGGAACGAATCCCGCCTCCGGATAAAGCTGCGGGTATTGGGGCGAGACGTATTCCTGATAAAGGAGCTCGATTCCCTCCCGCTGAAAAAGGGAAGGGTCGAGATAAACCTGGGCCGCATAAGACCCGGTGAGGTAGGAGCGCGCCCCCAGTTCTTTAGAAAGGTTCACAAGCCGTTCGCTCCCCTCTCCTTTCAATGAAAGTCCGGAAGAACGAATCATCCGCACCTGAAGCCCCAGGGCTTTTAAGAGATATTCCAAGATTGCATAATTGAGGTCGTTCAAAAACTCCCAAGAACGTCCATAAATTCCCCGGAAGAAACCTTCGTGTTCCTTGAAGTGAGCGGCCTTTCCGTAGTGGAGCCCAAGACTCCGCCAATGTTTCCTGCGCCACGGCTGTTTTTCATCAATCCGGACTTCGGAGAGACGCTGCTGAAATCGATGGTGAACCGGGACCGTAAGAATCGTCTCTCCCTCGGGTGTTTTAATCTTATTCCGATTCTGCCAGCCGTTTTTGTTGAACTGAATGTCGTCCAAGACGACAAAGGTGTCGCACAAAGCGATCTTATGAAAATAACGAAGCCAGGGAAGGTAATGAAGCTGGTGGGCCGCAAGAATCATACGAGCAGGCGGTGGACCATGAAGGCCTCGGCCGCTTCGACCGAGACCTCCCGGCCCCGGAGCCGGGCGAGCCACTCGATGTTTTCGAGACTGGCGTGGTGGAGACGGGAGCGGACCTGCGATTTGTAACAGGAGACCGCCTTCAATTTGAGGTCGAGCTGTTCCGTGATGTCCACATAAAAGTTGGGGTGAAATTTCTCCCGCTCGAGGCTCCACGAAATTGCGGGATTGTCGCACGAGAGGACAATTTTCTGAAACGGCTTCACGTCCGGGAGGCTCGGCCGGCACGCCGTGAAGCCGGCCCGAAAGACTGCCTCGTGGTCCTGGTTGTAAGAAATCGCCGGCAGAATCACCATCGTCGGCTTCACCTTGTCGATGGCCAGACGGCACTCCTTCTCAAAGATGCTGATGAGTTCCTTGAGGGGCATCGAGTCGAGTTTGAGATGAATCTCCGTGTCATTGAAGATGAGTTCGTAATCATCTACCTGCAGCGTCTTCATCGCCGCTTCAAACTCTTCTTTCCGGGTCTCGCCGGAAACGAAAGAATATTTCTCAACGTTGTAATGATGCACATCCCCTGCCGAGACCGCGATGACGAAAACCTCGGAGCCCTCCGCCTTCAATTTGGCAAGGGTCCCGGCGCAGCCGTAGGCCTCGTCATCCGGATGCGGGGCAATCACGAGACAGCGCTGTTTTTTCAGGATACTGTTATCGACCAACTCGAACCTCCTCGGGCGTTTCGGGGCGATCTAGTCTACCAAAAATCTCGGAATTTCGCCTTGTCCGTTTCGGCTTGGGCGCCACGTCATTCTGAGATGGGTAGTTCACAGTTGAGTGCGACCTACCTAATGTGACCCGTGTGGCTTGGTAAACATGGTCGATTTTCTCGACCATTTGTTTCTCCGTGAAACCCTCTAGGACTTTTCTCCGGAGACTCTCGCCCAATCGCTTCGAAAGGTCCGGGTCCTGGCAGAGCCGCACAACCGCCCGTGCAATTTCAGAGGAATTTTGTGGCGGAACGAGAAGGCCGGTCATCCCGTCTTCAATGAGTTCTGGAATTCCTCCCACCTCAGTCCCGACAACCGCCTTGCCAAGAAGTCCCGCTTCGACAATCACTCGCCCCATCCCTTCATTGAGAGAAGGGACCACCACCACGTCCATCATCGAAATGAGTTCTGAGATTTCCTTTCGGCAGCCTGTGAACGTGACCTTTCCCCGGAGACCCAACTCATGCACCCGCTCCTCGAGCTCGTTTCTTTCCTCTCCGTCCCCCACCAGGAGCGAGTGAGTATTTGCCACGGAGCCAAGAATTTCTGGCAAGGCCTCGAGGAGGTAACGGGCCCCTTTGACCGGGGCAAAGCGGCCCACGAAGCCCACAATTTTCCGCCCTGCAGGAATTTGAAGCCCTTTCAGAATCTCCTCCCGGCGTGAGCGGTGGTCTTGAAGGCTCTCCTCATTGACGCCGCTCGGAATCACCACCCACTGCTCGGGCGTGCCCACACCAAGTCGGAGGTGTTCCTCTTGGCAGCGCCCGGTGAGCGCCACGAGCCGGTCCGACCCCCTTGCGGCCTGTCGTTCAATGAAAAGAAAAAGCTTTTCCCTCCAGCCGGGGAAGTAACTATGAAAGACATGGCCGTGAGGCGTATGAATCACAATCGGAATTTTGAGGATTCGGGCTGCCAAACGGCCCAAAATGCCGGCCTTTGAGGTATGCGTGTGGAGAATTTCAAAACGTTTTCTCGAGAGATAAGACGAGAGCTTGACGAAGGCTACGAGATCGTTCCATGGAGAAATTTCTCTCACGAGTTGGGGAATTAAAACGACCTCCACGCCCGCCTCAAGCGCCTCGCTCAGGATTTCTCCTTCTTTTCCCCAGCTCGGGCCCGTGACGAGTGTCACGTCGTAACCCCTCGCCTTGAGACCGAGCACCGTTCGGAGCGTGTTTTCCTGCGCCCCTCCCCGAACCATCCGGGTAATAACGTGGAGAACCCTCACCACTCCCTCACCCTTCCCCTCTCCCCGCTGATTTTGATTTCTACTTTTTCGACAAATTTTTCTTTGCTCGGGAGTTGGCCAAGAAAAATAGGAGGCCTGGCTCGGGTCCTGAGGTTTTCTCTCAATGCGGCCCGCTTCCAGAGCCTTGAGCGCTTCCGCCATCAAATGGGTCCCAAACCAAAGCGCCTTTTCGTAGAGGCTCGCCTCGTCATCCAAAGGACTGATGGAAATCCGCCTCTGCAGGAGAAGGTCGCCCCGGTCAATCTTCTCGGCCGCCGCATGAACGGTCACGCCGATTTCTTTTTCGCCGTGGTAAAGGGCCCAGAAGATGGAGTCGAGGCCGGCATATTGAGGGAGGGCCGAGAGATGGAGATTGAAGAATCCGTGTCGAGGGAGTTCGAGAATCTCTTTCTTAATCCGACGGGTGTTGGTGAGAATGCCGACATCCGGCTCAAGCCGCCACAAAAGCTCCGCCGTTTCGGCACCGTTGTGGTCCTCCACAAAAAAGACTCGGACGTCCGGGTGCTCCAACGCCCATTCTTCAATGGAGAGAAAAACCGGATTCTTGTAACGCTGGCGCAAGAGGCGCCGAAGATAAAACTGGCTTTTAATCTGAAGGGCTTCTCGAAGCCGCCTCCACAAAAATCCAAATCCGAGGCCGGTGACCCGAAAGCCTTGGCGGGTGGTCTGCTCGGACAGCATCCGCCCTCTTTTTTCAACAATAATGGCGACTGGTTTGATTCCCTCCTCCGTGAGGCGCCATGCCATCTGGGCGCCGGAGGGCCGGGACGAACGGGTCAACAAAACCACCCGGAGAGTCACGGCAAATCCTCCCCCCGGAGAAATCGATAGGCCTGCTCCACATAACGCTCCGTGTCGAACGCCTCGTGCGCCCACTCAAGCCCCCGCTTCCCTATCGCCTCCGCCTCCTCCGGATGAGAAAGAAGAAAAATGACTTTTTCCGCAATCTCATGAGGGGAATTTGGGTCGACGAGGAAACCGGTCTCTCCCTCCCGAATCGCCTCGCCAATCCCGCCCGAACGTCCTCCAATCACCGGCTTCCCGCACGCATTGGCTTCTAAATAAACAATCCCAAATCCCTCGACGTGGCCCCCGTCTGGAATCTCCCGGCTCGGCATCACAAAAGTTTTGCAGGCGTTGTAAAGATAAAGGAGCTCCTCGTCGCTCACTTTCCCCATAAAACGGACGTAATCTTCAAGCCCGAGCGAATGGACTTTCTGGCGAAGAATTCTCTCCTCGGGGCCGACGCCGACAATGCCGTAGAGAACGTTCGGAAAAGTTTGGATGATTTCGGGAAGGGATTCGATGACCCGGTCGTGCCCCTTTCGCTCAATCAGCCGTCCCACCGTCAAAAGAATCAGCCGATTCGAAAGTCCGGTCTTCTCAAGGTAGGAGGGGGGAACCTCGCACGGGCGATACCGGTCCAAGCCCACGGCGGGGTGCAAAATTTCTATTTTTTCCGGGGAAACTCCAAACCGGAGGAGCCTTTCCCGGGTGTCACGGCTGTTTGCAATGACCTTCTCGGCCCTTTCGAAAATCATCAAGTAAAGCCGGTGCGCCCAGCGGACTCCCTTGACTTTCTCAAACTCGTAGCCGTGGGCGAAAACAATATATTTCATGGGGACCAGGAGAGAGAGCCCCCACGCCAGAATTCCGCCGTAGGAGATGCTCATTCCAAAAATTTCCCGGATACCGTATCGAATGACAACAAAGACGGTCCAAAAAAGCAAAGGGATGAACCGGAACCAGCCCCATTCGTAGCCGGGCGCCCGAAAAACGCGATACGACTGTGCTCGGTCAAACTCCTCATCCTGGGGAGACTTGGGGCCAATGACATAAACGGGTTTCCCCCGCCGGGCAATTCGGCCGCTGAGCTCCCGTGAGATCGTGCTGATGCCGTCTTTATGCGGCGGGAAATCGACCGTGACAAGAAGAAGCGCCTTCGTCCTTTTCGGGGTTGCCGCCGCCCGTCTTAGAAAAAGAGAATCGATGCCCCGAATCATTTTCCGAATGGGCGGAAGGTCTAAGAGAGTGAGAAGGTAAAGCGCCCCATTCAGCTTCGCCCGAAAGGTGAAAAGCGTGTCGCTCGCCTCAATCCCGATTCGGCGGAGGCTGAAAAGGTTTTCCCCGGGGCGATTCCCTCCAAACAGGGCTGAAAAAGCGGCCTCGTAACCGGCTTCCCGGACCGACCTCTCCGAAGTTGGGTCAAAATCAATCGACGTCCCATAGGGATAGGAAAAAAATCGGACCTTCTGGGAAATTTCCGATTCAATCTTGGCCTTTGAGGAGAGAACCTCGTCGCCGATTTCTGCCGTGCTGAGCTCTCGGAGACAGACGTGGCCTCGGCCGTGAGAGCCAAATTCGATGCCGCCTGCCTGCATCTCTCTCACTTGGTCCCATTGGAGGAGGTGGTCATAGGGAGACGGCTCCTTCCAAAGATGGGAGAGCTTTCGTCCGGGCCCCTCCCCTTCCGTGAGGAGAAAAACCGTGGCGGGTAACTTTTTCGCCTTTAAAATTGGAAACGCCACGTGGTAATTGTCCTCGTAACCGTCGTCAAAGGTAATCACCACTTGGCTCGAACCGAGCGGGCCCTTTCCTCGGAGCTGGGCTACCGCTTCTTCAAGGGAAATCACGGAATAGTTTTTCTGAAGAAAGCCGAGCTGTCTCCTGAATTGCGAAGCCTGGACATTCAAATCGCTGCCCCGAAATTCATTAATTCCATGATAGCGAAGAACCCGAATCTCCCGCTCCTTCCCAAAAATCCGGAACCAGACCGGAAAACCCAGAAGGTAACCTAACACGGCCAAGCTGTGAAGAAAGAGGCCTTTTAAAATAATCCGAGCCTGAATGACTCCAAGGTTCAGGTGCCAGGCACCTGAAAAGTGCCTGGCACCTGAACCGATATCTTGTTTCGTCGCAGTCGCAATGAGATTCGAGCCAATCAGGATTCGGCGGCCGCTCAGGAGGGCCGTGAGCCGGGCCGTTTGGTAAACAAGGAATTTTATTCCCCGAACAAGAAAAGAATAGGGCGAAACCTGGTAAGGGTCTCCTTCGGTCGGTTTTCCATTTCCAATCCGGATTCCTGAAAATCCGGCTTCCGCCAGAAGCTTCTTTAAACACCCGGCGTCAAAATTGGCCCTGAGAAAAACCGAGGCTTCTTTTTTCCATCCCACCCCTTCAAGCCAGGGGTGAAAAGCGGTGTAGAACCGATAGACCCCGAGATGGAAGAAGGCGTTGGGGGTCCGAATGAGGACAAGTCCCCCCGGTCTGAGCCATCCCCAAATTTTTTTCAGCGTGCCCACAGGGTCCGGGAGGCAGTCCACTACATTCCAGAGGGTGATGGCGTCAAAATAGTCTTGCGGGAGCTCGGTCGACTCGATGGTTTGAATCAGGACCCGTTCGCCGAATTTTCGCTGGGCGGATTCGCCCGCCTGCCGGGAAGGCTCGATGCCCCAGGCCTCCCACCCTTGGGCCTCGGCCATTTCGAGAAAATCTCCAAAACCCGAGCCGACATCCAGAATTTTTCCGGTCACTCGGTAGGGGTCGAGGCCTGAAAGAATGGAATGGAAAAGCGGAAGTCGTGCCTGCTGAATTAGAGAGGTTCGCCCGCCAAAAGCTTCATAGTAGTTTTTCTCGTAAAACGCTCGGGCCTCCGCCGGCGAAGGAGGGGCCTCTTGATAAATCAGTCCGCATTCGGGGCACCGAAGAAACTGGATTCCCTTCCGAATGAAAATAGGCCGCATCCTCTCAGACCGGCAGACCAAACATTCTTTCTCCACCGTCGGAGAAATCGGCTCACTCATTCGCTTCCCCCAGCCACCACTGCCGCTCGAGCCACGCCTGTTTGAATCCCTGCATCACGGTGCGGATTTCCTCCACTCGAAATAAGGCGACCAACCCAAGATAGAGCCCTCCCCCTCCGACAAATCCAAGCCCTAAGACCAGAACGAGGAGCCACCGGGGAAATCCGAGCCACTCGGCCACTGACCATTGGCGGGTGGCGGCCAGAATCAGGAGCGAAAAACTTGAGGCCAGAATGAGCTTGAGCGAATACTTGAAAATGTCTCCCCAGCCCTGGGAGAAGGGCGACATCCGGAAAAAGACAGGGAAAAAGAGGAAAAAGTTGATGACCAGGGCGAGAGAAAAACTCAAGGCCAGTCCTTGATAGTCCCAAACCGTGCTTAAGACATATCCGATGACATAGGTCAAAACCGCCCGGCAGCCAGAGAGAAAAATGGCCGGTGTCGTCTTCCGGACCGCAATCAGCGACTGCGTCATAAAAAGGTCGGCGTAGAGAGCGAACGTGGCCCAGCCGAAACAGGCGAGCGAATTGGCAATCCGCTGCGTTCCCTCGACCGAAATTCCTCCGCCGCCGAAGAAAAGGGCGGCGAGGGGACGGGCCAAACCGGTCAGGAGAAAACCGACCGGGACCAAAATAAAATAGCCTCCCCGCAAGGTCTGAAAGAAGGTCTGCCTCACCTCCTCCGGCGCCGCCTGGTGCGCCTGTTTTGCCAAGGAAGGAAAGACCGTGAAGAGGACCGTGTGACTCACGAGCCCCATCGGCACGGTCGTCAGGGTGTGAGAGATGACGAGGGCTGAAATGGTCCCCTCCCACATCCCCGAGCCGAATCGATTGAGAATCACGACGGGAATTTGCTGGAAGGCCCAAATCGCTCCCATCGGGATGAGAAAAACGAAAAGCTGCCTCAGCCAGGCCGTATGAATCGAGAGCCTTCCCGAAAAGACCAAATGTTTCCTAAAAAGGGAGGCCGCTTGAAAAATCAATGCCGTGAAGGCGCCGATGACCGCCGCCCAAGCGGCCCCGGCAATGCCGAAAAATTTCCACGTCAGAAGGGTCAGACCGATGGTCACCGCCGTGTCCATCAGGCCTGAGGAGGCGGCGACCGCATTGTCCTCAAAATAGCTGTTGAGCGCTTTAAAAAACGAGGTCAGGCTGATAAAGATGACGACGAGGCTCAAGACCTGAAAAAGCGATTGGGTCAACTGCTGCTTGGCCGCCGAGAAACCGGGCACGATTTCACGGACAATCCAGGGAGCGCCGACCCACGCCAAGAGGACAAGACACACGGTGACAAGAGAAACGAAAAACAAAACTTCACTCACGAAGCGGTTTGCTTCCTCTCTCCCCTTTTGGGATAAAACCTGCGAAAAAATCGGCAGGAATCCCAGAAAGACAATCCCCTCAAAGAAGATTGCGACGTAGTAAGGAAGATAACTTGCGGCAAAGAAGGCGTCGGCCACCCAGGAAACTCCGAAGAGCTGGCCGATTAAAATCTTCTTGAAGAAATTCAGAAGCTTGGCACTCACCAGGAAAAAGAAGACGATGGCGGAGGTCCGGATGACTGCGTTTTTTTGGAGGGGAGTCATCCGTGGCGAGGCTCGAACTTTTTTAGGGAAACCAGGACGCAGGCGGTCAAAAACCAAAAGGGAATGGCCGTCTTGGTCGTGGTCCAGCTGACGCAGGAGAGGCTGTGAATTAAAAAGCCCAGAAAGGCCAAAAGCCAGCCCAGGGCCATCCCCTTCCCCTTCGGAGGGAGTCCCGGACGATAACGCCCGATGGCTTCCCGGAAAAGGGTGAGGCAAAGATAGATGAAAAAGGAAAAGCCCACCAATCCCGTTTCCGCCAGAATTTGAACGTATTGGGACTCGTAAAAGAGCCGGTGCCGGGAGCCGAATCCCGAACCAAAAAGGAAAACCTGATTAAAGTTCCAGAGCGATTCCTTCCACATCACCCAGTTTCCCGCCCAGGAGGAGTGAAACGGGTCCGTGGAAGTCAAGGTGTCCCAAAGATCGGTCAGACGCTCCAGAATCCGGGTTGGAAAAAACAAGGCTGCGGCCCCGAAGAGAAGGATTAAAAAAAGGAAGCGCCTCCGGGCCCCCCAGAAGAAAAGAGGCAGGGCGAGGGCGCCCCCGAGGGCGAAATAACTCTTCCGGGAATAGGTCCAGGCGAACGGAAAGAAGACAAAGAGAAGGGCAAGAAGAATCCAGATCTTTTCCCGGCGGCTCTCGGCATTGAGGAAGACGCCGGTGAAAAACAGAATCCAAATCACCAAGAGTCCCCCGATGTGGTTCGCATTTCCGTAAAAAGGAAAGCGCTCGTACAGGCGGTAATAGTTGGGGTAATTGGCCCGCACCTGCGGAAAAAAATACTCGCCCCAGCCATAGAGTGCTACGGCAATCCCGAGAATAAAAAACGCTTTGAAAAAGAAATCGGCGCTTGGGGAGAAAGGAGGGAGTCCAAGCAATTTCCCCCTCTCCCCTTGGGAGAGGGTGGGGGTGAGGGGGAAACCTGCGCTTTTCATGTCGGTGAGGAGCCGCACTGTGACCGTGAAGATGAGGAAGTATTCCACCCATTTCAAAAAGTAAAGGAGACTCACGAAAGGTTTGTCCACAGTCCCTTGAAGGAACCCATTGAGAATTGAAACCTGGGCCAGGATGAGAAACCAGAGAAATGCCCTTTCGACCTGCGGAAGTTCAAAAAGGGATTTTTTCAGGCGGATTCCCCCCATCAAAACGAGGAGGAGAGGCAGAAGCAGGTCCTCGCCCCGGAGGTCGACTCGGGCGGGGCCGAACGCCCCAAGATAGATTCGAGGGAAAAAAATCGAGGCGAAGACGAGACCGACAAGAAGCCAGCGGGCCCATGGGAGGCTTCGCTCGAAAGAAAGTTCTCTCAGTAAAGAAAACCGGCCGAGCCAACTCGAAAGGCCCCGGAAAATCCGGCTCTCGCCAAAGACAGAATTCGACTCCGTCACATTCAAGAGCCACTGAACAATCCGGCTTTCCTTAATCAGGGAATGTGAGAGAATCATCGTTCCTCTTTGCCCCAGTCATACCCGTTTCCCCTCACCCTAACCCTCTCCCAAAGGGAGAGGGTAAATCAGAGATGACTCCAATCTCTCCTCTCCTCTCCTCTCCCCCTCTTAGGGGGAGAGGGAAGCTTGTGAATCCGGAAAAACTCGTAACCAGCGTCAGGTTATTCTGGAATTTTTTCGTCGGAAATACGGTATTGGAAGATTCTTCCTCCGAAGACATATTTATCGCTGATGAAATGAATGGAATTCCCCTGCAAGAGGGTGTATTTGCCGTAGCGAAGAATCCCCGAATTTTCCTCCACAATCGGGACCTCAACCTTCACCTTAATCCATTTTTTTCCCTCCAGCGTCACCTCCTCGGCGCCAACCACTTTAAATTCCAGTTCCCCATAGACATTTCGATATTCATCCCCAATCGGAATGAACTCCTTAAACCACATCAGGTCGTCATAAAGAAACACCTCCACCTCCGCAAGCCGCTTGACCCCCTCCCGCCGGATGAGACTTGAAAATTCAATCGGCTTCACGAAACCGAAATAAAATGAGGCCCCGACCAAAAGGACAAGAAGAACGATAAAAAGGTCGAGGGCGTTCCACCGCTTCCAAAACTTTTTCTCTTCCGATTTCGCCTGCGTCATGAGGGCACGCCTCCTTCACAAGATTGCGAGGGGTTGAAAAAAGACCGAAGGAAAGAAAGGACCTGACAAATCTCCGCTTGAAAAACATAACGGGGGCCGTCTTCGACGTGGACCCGCTTCAGTGAAAAGTCATTTTCCTGAAATGAAGTGACCGAACGGCCCACCGCCAGGGCGGCTTGGTATCCGGCTCGTTGGGCGAGCTCCTGGACTTTTTCGTTGTAACTATTTCCCGGGTAGGAAAGGAAACGAATCTCCCTTCCGATTTCCGATTCGATTTTCCTCTTGGATTCCTCAAGCTCCGAGAGGATTTCGGGCGGCGGGAGATTGGCGAGCATCCGGTGGCTCATCGAATGAGAGCCAATCTCCACGAGCGGGTCCTCGGCCAAACGGCGGACCTCGTCCCACGAGAGCATCTCCGAATGAATTTCTTCCAGGCGAAGCGAAGGGTCCGAGGCTTTTTCTTCCAGTTCCTCCAGAATCACCTGGCGGCGGTTGTCGGGGACATTTTTCATTTCGTTTTTCACCTCGTAACAAACCTTCATCCGTTCCTCCCGGCTCCCGAGCTCAAACGTGCGTGGCGACGAAAGCGTCTCAAGTGTCAGCGTCTGGCGAGGCGTCTCTCGAAAGAGCGCCTCCACCCTTGAGGTCCACATCGGCGCCTCATTTCCAATGCTCCCGGCAGCCAGAAAAAAAGTGGCCGGGAGAGAATATCTTTTCAAAATCGGATAGGCCGCCTCCCAGTTGTCCCGGTAACCGTCGTCAAACGTAATCACGGCGAGCGGCTTCACGGATTTTTCACTCTTCTTCTTCATCTCGAGGGCCTGAGTCAAGGAGACAACCTGGAAGCGCTCCCGAAGAAAACCCAGCTGCTCCTCAAACCGGGCGGGCGAAACCGCCGCCTCGTAGCCATCTTCCGGATTTCGAACCCGATGATAAAGGAGAATTAGAATCTTCCCCCGGTCGAGAAAGCGAAGACGGAGAAGAAGCGGCGTGATTCCGGTGACATAAAGAAAGAGGCAAACCCACTCTTTGATTCGCCGCTTCATACCGAAACTTCCTCCCGCTTCGCCCGCTGGAGCAAATCCCGGAGCCAGCCTGATTCCAACTTTTTCTCGAGTTCAAGCCGCTTCTCGAGGGTAAACATTTTGGAAAGAAAAAGTTTTCCCTTCTCCCGCTGCGGACACCTCGGGGCCCGGCCTTCTCGAAGTTCTTGAATGGCTTGAATCATCCGCTCCGTCCCAAGCCGGACCAGTTTGCACTCGAGACTCCGCACCGTGTCCTCCACTTCCACGCCGGGCTTGGCCGTGTAAACAATGTCCCCTCCGTCAATCCGGTCGCTCAGGTGGTGGACCGTCACTCCCAAATGCGCCACGTTTCCTTCGTAGAGGCACCAGAAGGTGCACTGCCCGCCCCGGTAGAAAGGAGAAAGCCCGGTGTGAAGATTGAGGGCGCCATATCGAGCGAGAGAAATCATCCGGCCCCGAATCAAACGAGTTCCAAAAACCGCTAGGACATCCGGGGCAAGCCGCCTGACCCATTGAATCGTCTCCTCGTGATTCGGGTCCCGGCTCCAACGGACTGGCACCCCACGAGGAAACTCGCCTTCCGAGGAGTCGGAGGGAAAGAATTTCTCTTCAATGGCCCGGTCACGAGCTTCGTAGGGGGCTAACTGGCTTTTCAGCCGGACCGAACGAACCATCCGCAAGGGATTCAGGCCGTTCGACCCCAGAAAGGTCCGGGCCCGGTCAAAAAAATGATAGCGGTCGTCGACCACAATTCCGGCCAGCTTGAAATTTTTTGCGAGCTCCCGGCAAAAGTAAGAATGCCGTGGGCCCCGGGACGTCAAGATGACAACTCTCACCCTCTCTATCGGTTGGCTCATCCCACCAAATCCTTCAAAGAGACGTTTCCCGAAACGGCTTTTCCCCTGGCTTCACCCGCAAGCCGGTTCCAGAGTTCAAAGACCACCAGCGCATAAAGCTGTGTCCCGAAACGCTGCCTCCCGTGACGATGCTCGTCGAGGAGCCACTTCAAATAGTCGGCTTGGAAAAAACGTCGGCCCGCCGACTTTTCCTGAAGGAGGAGCTCTTCAGAAAAATCCGCAAGTTCTTCCCGAAACCAGCGCTGGATGGGAATCGAAAATCCCTGTTTCCTCTGTTTTAAAACCCGGGGCGGGACGAGCCCTTTCATCGCCTGCTTGAGGATGTATTTCGTGGTCTTTCCTCTGAGTTTCAGAGAAAAAGGAATCGTCGCCACAAGTTCAATGAGCTCGTGGTCGAGAAGAGGGACTCGGACTTCAAGCGAATGGGCCATACTCATCCGGTCCACCTTCGTCAGAAGGTCGTCCGGGAGATAAATTTTGCTGTCGAGGTAGAGGAGCTTTTCCATCACGGTCTGGGCGGCCCCCCGTTCAAAATAAGACCGGACAAGCTTCAAGCTCTCCTCGCCCCCCAATTCCTCCCGGACCCACGGTTGAAAAAGGTCTGCCTTCATCCACGGCTGAAAGCTCATCGAGCGGCGGGCAAAACTTTCCGAAGGGTGCAGGCGGGCGTCGAAAAAAAACCGCTGGAGTGAGCTCCAGGCGCTCATTTCCCGAAGCGGCTCGTACCCTTCCCTGAGAATTAAACTTTCAATCCGGTTCCTCAACGCCAGCGGGACCCGCCGATACTGCTCCAGCCAAGCCTCCTTCCGGGTCCAGAGATAACCGGCAAAAAGTTCGTCCCCCCCGTCCCCCGAGAGCGCCACCTTCACCTCCTCCCTCGCAAATTCGGAGACGAGATAGGTCGGAAGGGCTGAGGAGTCCGCAAAGGGTTCGTCAAATCCCGAGATGATTTTCGGAAGCAATTCAAAGGCGTCGACCTCGACCATTTTCTCGTGATGGTCCGTCCCAAAATAACGGGCCACCTCCCCGGCATAGCCCAGCTCATTCAACCGGTCATCTGAAAATCCAATCGAATAGGTCCGGACCGGTTCGGCACGCCGGCGGCTCATCCAGGCGACCACGCTGCTGGAGTCGGTCCCGCCGCTCAAAAAGGCCCCAACCGGCACATCGCTCACCAGGTGAGAACGCACGGATTCGTCCAGCTTCTCCCTCAACCTTTCAATCCAATCGGATTCCCGAAGCCCGTGCTCTTCGCGGTAGGAAAAATCCCAGTAGGAAGAAATTTTAAGCTCGCCCCCCTGGCAACGAAGAAGGTGGCCCGGCGGCAGTTTAAAAATCTCCCGGTAAATTGTCTGAGGCGCCGGGATGTAAAGGAAGCTCAGGTAATCGCTCAGGGCCGAAGCGCTGATCTCCTGACCCACCTCCGGAACTTCGAGAATGGCTTTGATTTCGGAGGCGAAAACGAGGGTCCCGTTTCGACTCCAATAATGGAGCGGTTTGATGCCGACACGGTCACGGTAAAGAAGGAGTTTTTGCGAGCGGTTATCCCAGACCGCCATTGCAAACATTCCCCGAAGCCGCTCGACAAAGGCCTCGCCCTCTTCTTCGTAAAGGTGCACAATCGTCTCGGTGTCGGACCGGGTCTTGAAGCGGTGCCCCTTTTGAATCAATTCCTCCCGAAGTTCAAGGAAGTTGTAAATTTCCCCGTTGAAGACAGTCCAAATATTTCCTTCCTCATTCGAAATCGGCTGGTGCCCCCCTTCCAGGTCAATGATACTGAGCCGCCGCATCGCCAGGCCCACGTTTCCTTGAATCCAATATCCCTCGTCGTCCGGCCCCCGATGTTTCAATGAAGCATTCATTGAACGAAGGAGGCTGGTGTCAACCGATTCCGATTCCTTGGAGTGAACGATACCGACGATGCCGCACATCGTCTCAGGCCCCCACGCTCACGGTCGCTTGCTCAGGCGAAGCCCTTCCGCCTTTGCCCGTCCAAAAGGAGAGGTAGAGCGTTTCGTAGTCATCGACCATGCGCTCGAGGGAGAAGTTTTGTTCGATCTTTCGCTTCGCCCGCTCCCCGAGCCGCCGGCCTCTTTCCGGGTCCTCGAGCAGACCGAAAATCGCCTGGGCCAGCAGCCGGCTCTCCCGAGGTCTGACCAAAATGCCGTCGTTACTGGAATCGACAAGCTCCGGAATGCCCCCGACTCGAGTGGCAACGACCGGTTTTCCTGCCGCCATCGCTTCGAGGAGGACGTTGGGAAACCCTTCCCGCACCGAAGCGAGAACAAAGAGGTCCATCGCCGCCAAGAGCTCGGGGATATCCGACCTTGCGCCGGCAAAAACGACTCGCTCATGGCCCGGGACCTCCTTCACCCTCGCCCGGATTTCGTCGGCGAGGGGACCGAAGCCGACAAAGAGGAATCGGGCTTCTGAATTTCTTGCCAAGGTAATCCGAGCCGCTTCGACGAGATAAGGATATCCTTTCTCCTCCGAAAAATTGGCCACGGTCCCAATCAAAGGGGCCGAGTCCGGAATGTCGAACTCCCGACGGACGGCGCTCCCATCGAGCACTCCCCCGAAGCGAGTGAGGTCGACTCCGTTGTGAATCGTCACAACCTTTTCACGGGCGACCCGCTCTTTCGCCAGGGTCCGCTCCTGGACCGCCTTCGAGCATGAGACCACACGGTCGACAAAAAGATTCCCTAAATTTTCTATCCACCGATGCCGCTTCTCCTGCCAGTCGGGAATCTCACGCCGGGAAGAAAGGATGGCTGGGATTCCCAGAAGCCGGGCGGGGAAACCGGCGAAGAAATGAAATCCAAAGAAGTAGGTATGGAGAACGTCAATCTCTTTCGTGCGAAGCCACTGGAAGATTCTGAAAATCGTTCCAAGACTCCACCCCTTCTTGACGTGAAGACACTCGAAAGGAATTCCGGCCCGCCGGACCTCATTCGCCAAAATTCCTTCTTCAAAGAGACAGGCGATTTGGACCCGGAAGCCCCGCTCCTTGAGACGGGAGGCCAAAAGGATGACGTGCATCTCAGCCCCGCCCCATTTCATTTCCGGAAGAAAGAAACAGAGCGACGGCTTCTTCGGAAGACTCACGGCCCCCCCACTTCCTTGAGGAGACTCGCAAGGACCGGAGACCATCGGCTCAGTGAATATTTCTCGACCGCCTTCTCTCTCGCCCGCCCTCCCATTTCGCACCTCAAATTTGAATCTTCAATCAATTGTGAAAGTTTTTCGACCCATTCCTCGGGTTCGTTGGCCAAGAACCCGTCGATTCCCTCCTCCACCATCTCCGAATTCACCCCGAGACGGGAAGCGACACTCGGAATCCCCATCGCCATATATTGAAGGAGTTTAAACCCGCATTTTCCCCGGACCCACTCATCGTCCGGGAGCGGCATCATTCCAATATCGAATTCTTCCATTTCCCTCACTTCATTTTCCCGGGACCAAGGAACCAGTTGAACCGGCACTCCTTTTATCGCAAAAGGCTTTTTATCGGGGCGGGTCACCAGTTTCAAACGAATCCGGTATCTCCGGCTCAATTCCTGAAAAACTCTTTCGAGGAGGCGGACATAGGCAACGCCTCCTCCGATTCCAATCCATCCGATGACGATTTCTTCTTGGGCGCTCTTCGGTTTTTTCGGAGCGGGGCGGAACCGCTCCGTATCCACAGGAGTTGGAACGAGATGGACATTCCGGTTGTGCTGGAGGGCAAGGGTCTTGAGATAAGAATTGCCGGCCACGATCGCCCGGGAGCGAGCCGAAATTTTCTCCGTTTGGGAATCATCCTGCCACCTTCGGAGAAAGGGACGGCCAAATTCGACGACACTTCGGCCGTAGACGAGGTCGTCCAGGTCGAAAACGAGGCGCGATTCAAAGCCGTCGAGCAAACGTTCAAATCCCCGGAGGTTTGTGGAGAGGATTCCTTTTTGCACAAACACCACATCGTAAGACTGACTCCTCCGAAGTCTCACCAGGTTCTCCAGGGCCTCCAAGCCGTAATAAAGCGTACGAATCAATTTTGAACGCGAATAATAACCCAAAGAAAACCAGGGTTCCGGAATCGCCGGGAGAACCGCCGCCTCAAAACCCGCTTGCTGGAGATAGGGAAGATACTGGTAGACCCGGTAACGACTCGACGGCATCGTCTCCGGATAAAGTGTCAGGAAAAGAACCCGAATCACCCCGTGACCGCCTGGCCCCTCGACGCGAGCTTCTCACGAAACTCCGCGATGACCAGACTCAGAATCTCCTCCAAGCCCATCGAGGGCTTAAAGCCGATGAGCCGGGACACCTTGGTCGTGTCCGGAACCCGCCGCTGCATGTCTTCGAATCCTTCCTCATAGGCTTGGTCATAAGGAATAAAGGTGACTCGTGAGGAGGAGGCGGTCAGGTGAATCACCTTTTCGGCAAGCTGGCGGATGGTAATTTCTTCCTGACTTCCGATGTTGAAGACTTCGCCGACACCGGCCGGTGTCTCCATCAAACGAATCATTGCCTCGACCGCATCCTTGACGTAGAGAAAGCATCGGCTCTGGTTTCCCGTGCCAAAGACCGTGAGGTCCTTTCCCCTGAGCGCCTGCTCGACGAAACGGGGAATCACCATTCCGTAATGGCCTGTCTGCCGGGGGCCCACGGTATTGAACAAACGAACAATCACCGTTGGGACTTTCTTTTCTTTCCAGTAAACATAGGCCAGGATTTCGTCGACCGCCTTCGAGGTGGAATAACTCCAGCGGCTTTTCAACGGGGAGCCGAGAATCCGGTCATCATTTTCTTTGAGGGGGCCGCTCACATTTTTTCCGTAAATCTCGGAGGTCGAAGTAATTAGAGTTTTTCGATGATAGCGGTAGGCCATCTCCAGGACGACTTCGCTCCCTTTGATATTGGTCATGAGCGAGCGGAGAGGGTCTTTGACGATGAGCTCCACACCGACGGCTGCGGCCAGGTGAAAGACCCAGTCGGTCCTCTCCACGAGTTTGTCGACGAGCGTTTCATTGAGGATATCACCGACCACAATGTGAAAATTGGGATTTCCCTGGAGGGGGGCCACGTTTTCAAGCTTCCCGGTGGAAAGATTATCGAGGACGGTGACTTCGTCCCCTCGGCGAAGAAGGGCTTCGGCCAAATGACTGCCGATAAAGCCGGAACCCCCGGTAATGAGGCTTTTCATCTATGAAAAATTATATCAGCAAATGGGGCGGGGAAAAACTCAAAAATCGAGCCGAAATCGAGC
>CAYJTI010000014.1:0-16996 GCA_964373135.1 uncultured bacterium
CGCACCGCGAGGGCTCGAGCGGCGGGACCCGCAATGACGAGCTAACCTTCGAAACCATCTAAGTAATCCGCAAGGAGGCGAGCTCAGATTCTGCGAGCGAAGAGTTGACCTCCAAAATCCCCTGCCCCTCTCCACATTCCCAGCGGATTTGAGGGGTCTCGGAAGGAAAATGTTTTGTGAAATGAAGAACCACCCGCCCGGCGGCTTCGCGCCGCTCCGGTGTGGAGGGACCGATGAGAAGCCCGGTCGGTCCTGTGAAATTGAAGGGGGTCATGAGCGTGGTCCCTTTCGGGTGGAGGTACTCCAAGTATTCATTTTCGCCCGCCTCCCGGCCGAGGATGATTTTCGCCTCGGGGTCGAGCCGAAAATGCCGGCCGATTTTCAAGGTCTCAAAATGCCACCGCTCGTAACTCTCCATGTAATCGAAAATGTCTTTCACCTTCTTTGCAAACTCGGGCTCCGTCAAGGCGCATCCGGTCGAAGGACTCGGCGGATTTTTAATCCCAAACTCTTTCGCCAGCTGGAGGAGTCTCGAACGGGAACGGCCTTCGATCTCGTAAAGTTTCTCCCGGTCGACCACCCCCTCCTTTTCCGGAACCGAAGGGGGGAGGCGCTTGGCTGAAAGGGGTCTCACGATTAATCCCTCCAGTCCTGACTCTTCTTCAATCGTTTCGAAGCAATCCCGCCGCTGTGACATGGGCCGCTGGCCGAGAACTTCGCCTGAGACGACGAACGAGGCGCCGATGGTTTCCATGAATCGCTTGGCAATCCGGAACATGTAGGCGCGGCAATCGACGCACGGATTGATTCCCTTCCCGACCCCGTGCCTCGGATTCTTCACAAGCTCCACATAATCCATTCCCACGGGAATCATCGTGAAAGGAATTCCGAGCTCGTGGGCGACTTGGCGCGCATCGTCCTTGCAGCAGCCAAACATCGTCTGGAAATTAATCGCCTCAAGCTCAATCCCCTGAGCGAGAAGGATCTTGGCTGAGAGGGTGCTGTCAAGCCCGCCCGAGAGTAAGACCACGCCTTTTCGATTCATCGGCCTCCCATTTTAGACATTCGCTCGAAATTCTGCCACTACTCTCGCCAGAAACGATACCGTTCAATGGGTCATCCGACTTTGAGGACGAGGCACTTGGCGGCGCCGCCTGCTTTGATGAATTCCGAAAAATCAAGCGCGTGCGGCGTGAAACTCCGCTGCCGGAGGGCCTTCATCGTTTCGTCACAGCCTCGATTGAGAATGACGTCCTTTCCAATCACCACCGCATTGCACGCAAAGCGGAGCGCCTCCTTCTCCGGGACTTCAATTAAGTCAGGAACCGTCTCCCGGAGAATTTGCTGGGAGTAAGGCTCAAAGGCGGGAAGGTAAGCGAGCGCGGTTTTGGCATCCAAGGGAGCAAAACAGGTATCCAAGTGGTAGAAGCGTTTATCGTGAAGCTCGAGCGCGTCATAAGAGACGTTGAGGCTCTTGGCCACAAATTCATGGGCCTCAATGTCGGAACGAAAATGGTAGCCCGTGTAAAGTTCGTGGCCCAGGAAAAGCGCGTCTCCCTCCCCTTCAAAGTGAAGCGCCGGCGGCACCTGTTTCACAATCCAACCGTGCTTCCGAAACCAGTCCTCAAAAAATCGGGCCTCCGGCTGCCTTTCCTTATGCCGAAAATTCGCCCGCACGAAATAGCGTTTGTAAACAAGGCCGCCATTCGCTGTGAAGACCCGGTCCGGCAGGTGCTCGACCGGCCTCAAAAGCTCCACTTCCACTTTGAGGACGTCTGTCAGGAGATGATAAAAGTCGTCCCACTGTTTCTTCGCCCGTTCGCGATTCGCCTTGCGCTTGACACTCATCCAGGGATTAATTTCGTAGACGATGTCGTAATGGTCAGGCGGACACATGAGAAACTTCATCTATCCCCGGCACCGCAGGAGTGCGCTCACTGGTACCCCAGGCGCTTGAGGAGGCTGGGGTCCTTTTTCCAATTTTTCAGGGTCTTCACCCAGAGTTCGAGGAAAACTTTTTTTCCGAGAAAGCGCTCGATTTCCTTTCGGGCGTCTTCACCAATCTGCTTAATTTTGGCGCCCCCCTTTCCGATGAGAATCGCCTTCTGCGAATCTTTCTCAACAATCACTGCTGCCTTAATCACCGCAAGCCGCTCTGACCTCTCCTGAAACTCCTCAATCTCAATGGCGGAGCTGTAGGGAACCTCCTGGCCCGTGAACCGGAAGACTTTTTCCCGAATCATCTCCTCCACAATCGTTCTCTCATTCTGGTCCGTGAGGAAGTCTTCGGGAAAGTAGGCGGGATTCTCGGGAAGGGCCTCGAAGGTTTTCTCGATTAACGTGGGAAGATTGTCACCCTCCGTGGCCGAAATCGGGAGAATTTCCCGAAAAGGGCAAAGCCTTTGGTAGGCATCAATCACGGGAAGAACCGCAGGTTTCTCCACACGATCGACTTGATTAATCAGAAGAAAAATGCCGCCGAACTCCCCCGCTTTAGTTTGCCTGTCCCCTTTAAGGTGCCTGTCCCCGTTTGTGAGTTCGGGGAGCAGACTTCGGTCGAGCTCATCCGGCAGCTTCGGGAAGACCATCCAGTAGATTAAATCTGAGCTTCCAAGCGCCTTCCGGATCTCGCCAATCATCCACTCGCCGAGCCGGTCGTGGGGCTCGTGAAAACCGGGGGTGTCCAGAAAAACGGCCTGGCCCCGTTGGGTGGTGAGGATTCCTCGAATCACGCGGCGGGTCGTCTGTGGTTTTTTCGAAACGCCGGCCAGCCGCTCGCCGACCAAACGGTTCAGGAGGGTGGACTTTCCAACATTCGGCCGGCCGACAATGGAAACAAATCCGGAGCGAAACGGGCGGGCCACCTCGAGCGCTAAAGCTTCTTGAAGACCTTGTTGTAAAGCTCGTTGGCGAGCTCAAGGTCGGGGAGGACCTTGTAGGCCTTTCTCGCCTGGATACGGAGCTGCACGGTTTTCTCCGTAATCTGCTTCACCGTGACCTTGATTTCCGACTTTCGGACCTCTGCTACGAGGATGCCTCTCGGCCGGTCCTCTTTGCGGATGAAACCCTCATACATTAAGACCTCACGGCTTCGGCGGTAGATCTCGTCAAAAGATTTGTCGAAATGTCCTTCGATCTCGTCTTCCGAAATGGCGATGCCCCCGGCGGCGCCTGCCCCGAAAAGGAAAAGGGCGCAGCCTGAGGAGAGGAATGGAATGACAAGAAGCGCCAGGGCCAAAAATTTTTTCCGTGTCACGATGAGGTGCGAACCGTTTGAGGCACTCGGACGAAACCCAAAACTTCATTTACAAGCTTTTCAATCCCTTGCCACGCCTCCGCGACATTCTGTGCCAACATGTATGCCGGCGTCGTCACAATCTTATGATCGGCATCGACCCAGATTTCGTTGACCCCGCAGGGGTGATGCTTTGCCCCCATCTTCTCCAGGGCCTCTGCCGTCGCTTTATCCCGTCCAATCGTCAGCTCAATCCCGGCGCCTTCGAAAATCTTCGCCATCAAGGCCGGGGCAATGCAGATGGCGCCAATCGGTTTCCCCGCCCGATGCACTTCACGGACGAGGCGGGCGACTTCGGGATTCACCTTGCAATCGGGGCCGTCCACGGCAAAGGTCGAGAGATTCTTTACAGCGCCATAGCCCCCAGGAAAAATGAGGGCATCAATCTCTTTTTCTTTAACGTCCTTCAAATCGCGAATTTTCCCGCGTGCGATGCGGGCCGATTCCACAAGGACATTTCGCTTTTCGCGGGTCTCTTCTCCCTTCAGGTGATTCACCACGTGAAGTTGTTCCCCATCCGGTGCCATGCAAACGGCTTCGGCTTTTGCCTTCGACAAGGCAAGAAGGGTCAAGACGGACTCGTGAATCTCACACCCGTCCATCACCCCGCAACCGGAGAGGACGACACCGACTTTAGGCATTGGGATTGTCTCCTTTCGTCAATGGCGGATTTTTTTAGTATTTCGGCACGCTCGGGTCGATTTTATTCGACCACTCGGTAATTCCGCCGACCACGTTCCAAACTTTTTTGAATCCGTTCTGGAGCAGGATCTCGCACGCCCGTGAGCTCCGGCCGCCCGATTTGCAGTGGGCGACAATCTCTTTCTCCTTGTAAGCCGCAAGTTCCTCCAGGTGCTGGCTCAGTTCGCCGACGGGAATCAAACGGGAGCCCGGGATTTTCGCAATCTGATTCTCGAAAGGTTCCCGGACATCGAGCAGGAGAAAATCGTCCTTTCGGTCCCATTTTGCTTTCAGTTCGAACACGGTCATCTCGGGAATCGTCACCGCCTCTTTCCCCTCCCCCCTTCGCATCCCGCAAAAGGCTTCGTAATCAATCAGTTTTGTCACGGTCGGACGGTCGCCGCAAACGGGGCAATCCTTGTCCCGGCGGAGTTTGAGCGTCCGGAAACTCATGTCGAGGGCGTTGTAAAGAAGCAGGCGCCCAATCAAAGGCTCGCCGGTTCCCACAATCAACTTGACGGCCTCGGTGGCCTGGATTACCCCAATCACGCCCGGCAAAATTCCGAGGACCCCCCCCTCGGCACAGCTGGGAACCATTCCGGGAGGCGGAGGCTCGGGATAAAGGCAGCGGTAGCACGGCCCCTCTTTCGGTTTGAAAACGGTCGCCTGTCCTTCAAATCTAAAAATGGAGCCGTAGATATTCGGCTTATTGAGGAAGACACAGGCGTCATTGACAAGATAGCGGGTCGGAAAATTATCGGTGCCGTCAATCACGAGATCGTAACCTCGAAGGATGTCGAGGGCATTCACGGAGGAAATTTTTGCCGGGTGTTTCACGACTTTCGTGTCGGGATTCATCCCTTTAATCCGCTTCTCCGCCGAGTCGAGTTTCGATTTTCCAATTTCATCGTTGGTGTGAAGGATCTGACGTTGGAGATTCGAAAGGTCGACCACGTCGAAATCGACGAGGCCAATCGTGCCGACACCGGCCGCAGCGAGGTAAAGCCCAAGCGGAGAGCCGAGGCCCCCCGCGCCAATGATGAGGACTTGGGCGGCCAGAAGTTTCTTCTGCCCCTCCTCCCCGATTTCAGGGAGAATGAGGTGCCTGCTGTAACGTATGTATTGGTCTGGAGTTAGATCAATTTTTTGTGCCATCGTCAAACCTATTCTACACGCTCTCCCATCCGCTAATCAAACGACGCATCAGAAGGCAGCCTTTTTCAATATGAACCCCTGAGGCCTTCGCCTCGGCTTCGGTGTAATTCCGGCCCGACCGAGTTTCAACATCGGAACCCGTAAAAATAAAAGGGACCGGGTCTCCGATGTGACTCTTCTTGGCCGTCGGCGTGTAATGGTCGGGCGCGACAACGAGGCGGTATTCTCCCTGCCTCTTAAGGGAATCCGAGAGGGGACCCACAATCGCTTCGTCAATTCTTTCAATCGCTTTCTTCTTTTCCTCGGCCAAACCCGAGTGCCCGGCTTCATCCGTGGCCTCGATGTGAACGAAAATCAAATCGAGCTCCTTCAACGCATGGATTGCATATTTCGCCTTTGCAGCGTAATCCGTGTCAAAGTATCCGGTGGCGCCCGGCACCTGAATGACTTTCCAGCCGAGATAATGCCCCAGCCCATGCAAGTGGTCGACAGCTGAAATGACACCGCCTTGAATCCCCTTAAACTTTTTATCAAATCTCTCCAGCGTCGGCCGGACCCCCCCGCCCCAAAGCCAAATCATATTTGCCTTCGCCTTTCCTGCTTTCATGCGCCTCTGATTGACCGCGTGGTTTTCGAGAATCCTGCGCGACTCGACGATAAATCTCCTGAATGTCTCGGACCCTCTTCCCTTGGGAAGATGGGGTTCAAACCTCTGGCCTTGAATGTCGTGTGGCGGGGCGGTCTCGACTTCGAAATCTTCTCCCCGCCGGCAAAGAAGAATGTGTCGATACATTTTCCCCGGGAAAAATTGAAATTTATCGGAGCCGAAGGCCCTTTGAATCGCGCCCATGAGGTCTTTCGCCTCTTCCGTGGAAACGTGGCCGGCGCTGTAATCTTCAAGGATGCCTCCCTTCGTTGTCACCAAATTGCAGCGGAAGACTTTTTGATTCCCTTCCAATTTGATTCCGAGACTCGCCGCCTCAAGCGGGGCCCGGCCCGTGTAGCAGCTGGCGGGGTCGTAGCCCATCAAACTCAGGGCGCAGACATCGCTTCCGGGATACATGCCTTTAGGACACGTTTGAAGTGTCCCTAAGATTCCTTCGCGGGCAAGGCGGTCGAGATTCGGCGTGTGAGCCGCTTCCAAAGGGGTCCGGTTCCCCAGTTCGGGAATCGGCCAATCTCCCAACCCATCCGGCACAATCACAGCATATTTCATAATCCTCCCAAAGGGGACAGTCCCCTTTCTCTCCCCTTTCTCTCCTAATTCCGAAAAAAGCTGGTTTGGAAAATTTTTTCGGTTTGATAAGTGCGGCGAAGATGGTCGATTTCTTCGATGCGAAGGCGGGGCTCCTCACTCGCCTTCACGTTTTCGAGAACCTGCGCCTTCGTCTTGGCCCCCGGAATGACCACACTGACCTCCTCAAAACTGAGAACAACTTCAAGCGCTGCCTGAGCCAGGGAAAGGCGGCTCAGGTTCAGCTGCGATTTCAAAATCGAAATCTTCTGAAGGTCCAATTCTTTCTTCTCCTTTGACCATCGGTTTCGGTGGTCGTCCCTTGAGAATCTTGTCTCCGCGCTGTATTTTCCGCTGAGAAGACCGCAGGCCAATGGCTCCCGGGCAATGATTCCAATCCCATTTTTCTCGCCCTCGGGAAAAACCTCGGCCACCTGCCGTTGGTCAAGCAGGTTAAAAATAAGCTGAAGGGCGTCAGCCTTCCCTGACTGAATGACGGCGGCCGCCTCCCGGGGCACGTGGACCGAGACCCCGTAAAATCGAATCTTCCCCTTCTTTTTCAGCTCGTCCAACACTTCGAAAAGGGAGCCCGCTTCAATTTGTTCAAGGGTTGGGTTATGGAGTTGATAAAGGTCAATCCAATCCGTCTGGAGCCGCTTGAGGCTTTGGTCACAGGCGAAACGGATGTAGCCCGGGTCAAAGTTCTTGCTCACTCCCTTGTGATAAAAATCCCAGCCGGCCTTCGTCGCAATCACGGCTTCGTCCCGCTTTCCTTTAAGGAATTTCCCAATCAATTCCTCGGAATGTCCTTCTCCATACGTATCGGCCGTGTCAAAAAAATTAACGCCGTGCCCCCACGCCGTCTCAAGGGCCTCCAGGGAATCTTCGTCGCGCGTCGGGCCGTAACTCATTCCGCCGATGGCCCAGGCGCCGAAACCAATTTCAGAGACGCGAATCCCTGTCCGTCCCAGCGTCCGGTATTTCATTGAGCCGCCTCCTTTTCCCCCCTCACCCTTAACCCTCTCCCCCAAAAGGGGGAGAGGGAAGGCTGAGGGGCATAAGGATTAACTAAGGCGAGGAGATTCGTATCGAAAAACAATCGTCACTTCAATCGGTTGTTGCGGACGGCTGCAATCTCTGCGTTGATCTCGTCCAGAGAAATGCGGCCGGTGCCCTGCTCGACCGAACGCCGTTGCATGGACTTCACCGCCGACACGGCCCGGGCACGCCGAACGCTACGACTTCGTCGGACTTTTTTAGAGGACAAGGGATTTCTGAAGGGGATTGCCGGCTTTGTCGGTGACCTGAATCTTGTCGCGTCCTCCGTAAATCTCGTACCAAGGCTTGGCACCCCGGTTAAGAACCGCGTTGAGGGCCTGAATGTTTTTGACCCCCCGGTCCCGGAGCCAACCTTCGAGCGCCTTCACGCCCGCTCTCCCGTAAACCGGAATTCCCTCTTTCCAGGTGGCGCGGCCGCAGAGGACCCCGGCAAAGGTGACGCCGGCTTCGCCAGCAAGTTCAAGGCTCTCACGAAATTCATCGTCGTCGACGCCGGCGCTTAAATAAATGAAGGGCTTCTTCGCAGCTTTCGCGGCCTCCTTGAAAAACTGAATCGCCTCCTTTCGCGTGTAGGCCTTTCGTCCCTTAAAGGATTTTGTCCCCTCGGTAAACTGCATATTGACTGGAATTTCCACCTTGAGGACGTCGACGCCATACTCCGGCTTTGAAAACTCTTCCATGCTTTTCGCCGCCATCTTCGGCTTCTCGCTCGCAAACTCCAGGTCATTTCCCTCGCCCCCCTTCACGGGGTAACCCACGAACTCAAGGAAAAAGGGGACATCGTGGCGGGCGCACTCGGCCCCGATTCGCTCCACAAACGTATGTTTGATTTGATTGACTTCTCGCTTCTCATCGGGGTGGTAGTAAATTAAGACCTTAATCGCATCGGCGCCGGCCTTGATTAATTTGGCAACCGTCCAATCTTCCAGGAGGTCGGGAATCCGGCCAGGGCGGGTGTTGTCGTAGCCGGAAGATTCATAGGCGAGGAGGACCCCGGCATTTTTGGCACGGACCTTCACGGCCTCCAGCCCATATTCGGGGTCAAGAAGAATGGCGGTGGCGTGAGGCGTCAGGACCCGGGTGACGGCGCATTTGAACTCGGAAAGCATCGCGGCGCTCACCTCCTTTGGGTCTACTCCCCTTGCCTTCGCAATGGCCTTCTTGAGGGAGCCCCGCTGGTCCATCGCGGCGGCCCGAATCACCCCGTGCTTATCTGAGAGGGCTTCGAGTCCTCTCAATTTACCCTGCGTCATTCTCATCCCAATGCCTCGTCAATCGACTGCTGGAGATTCCCCTGCGACTGAAAACCGACCATCTGGTGAACCAGCTTTCCTTCCCTGAAGAGGAGGAGGGTCGGAATTCCCTGAATCCCGTATTCCTGAGCCGTGGCCGGATTCTCATCCACATTGAGCTTCCCCACCTTGAGCTTTCCTGAATTTGTCTCGGCAATCTTTGCGACAATCGGCGCAAGGGCCCGGCAGGGGGAGCACCACTCCGCCCAAAAGTCGACGAGGACAGGCGTTGTCGAATCGAGCACCTCCTCTTTAAAATTGGCATCGGTGAAAACAGCTTCCTGGCTCATTTTTCCTTTATCCTTTCTGGTGATGACTGACGTCAATGAAAAATGACAAATTCTCCGGCGGCAAGGTGCGTAGTTTACAATACCTTTTCCTTCCGGTAAAGGGACCAGAGCTGGGAGACTCTTCCTCCGGAAGCGCAGTGAAGGAGGGCCGGCCGATTCTCGGAATTTGACAAGAGCCAATGGAGGGCGTCGACGTGCTGCCTCGTCACCTTTCCCGGCACGATGGGAATATTGAAGTAAGTCATTCCGTATTTCTTCACAAGCTTTGCCTCGGCCGCCGTCCCCTCTTCGGGCGTCCGCAAATCAATCACCGTCCGAACCCCCGCTAACGAGGCCGTCTGAAGGGCCGATTCGCTGGGGGTCCCTCCGCCGACGATATCTCCCTCAAGCAGTTTCGCATTCGGAATCCCCGAGAGCTGCTCGAGTTCAATGGCGGCGGCTGAAAAGGGAGACAAAGAAATAACGGCAGCCGCAAAGAAGCAAAAGAAGTAGGTCACACTTAAGTGTGACCTACTTCGGGGGGCAGGCAAAAATGGGTGCCCCCAAAAAGGGGACTCGCCCCTTTTAACCTTGGGCATCATTGGGGTTCTGTTCCAACCCCTTGCGAGACAAGGGTTGAGTGACCTCCGCCTGGAGCCGCTCGGATTCGGCGAGAACTTTTCTGGCCAGCGCAATGAAATCTTGGACACGCGTTTCGGTTGCCTCGTTGCGTCTGGCGCTCTCGACCTTCTCCGATAGATTGAGCCACTCAGCACTCGAGCGGCCGGAACGGGCGAAAACATTTTCAAATTCCCAGAGCACCTGCTCTGAGGTGAAGGGGTCCACCAGAACCGCATAAAGAGGGACCCGGGCCGCATACGCCATCGCCTCGTAGGCCTCAATCAAGGCATTCGAAAATTCCTTGTGGGCCAAAAAGGCTTCGGCCTGCGCCAGGTGCTCCTTCGCGCTTTCAAACTGAGGAACTTTCTCCTGAACCGGGACGCCGGCGCATTCTCCCTTGATGCCGGCACGGACCGCAAACTTCTCATTCTCGTGCCCCCAGTCGAGATAGAATTCCGGCGCCTCGTCAAAAGAGGGGACCTCGGCCAAGGGCGCAAGAACCTCTTTGATTTTCTCCTTCCCGACACGGGCCATGCAGGCGTTGAAGGTCTCGCCGTCACTTTTCTCATTTTTGTAAAGTTCGAGGAGTTGCTCAACCACCTTCGGGCAGTTTCGCGCCGGAAATTTTCCAATCCTCTCACCGAAGGCGGTTTGGTCCAATTCGAAACTTCCTCCGACGAAAAGTTCGTGGGCCGGAACGGTCTTGCCGTCTTTTGCGAAAGCGGCGCCCTGAAATCCGATATTGGCGACGCCGTGCTGGGCGCATCCGTTCGGGCAGCCCGAAATCTTAATCTTAAGGTCGCGGGCAAGTTCCTTGTATTTCGCCATTCCGTTGTTGAGCGCTGCGGAGATGCTCGCTCCCAATCCCTTGGCGGAGGTGATTCCGAGCCGGCAGGTGTCTGAGCCCGGGCAGGTCGTAGTGTCTTCACCCGTTTCTGCTCCCGCCTCGGCGAGCCCAATTTGCGAAAGGGCCTGATAAACCGCCGGAAGCGACTTCTCCGGCACCCACGGGAGAAAAAGATTCTGATGAATCGAGATTCGAAGTTCCCCGTGAGAAAAGGTCTTGGCAATTTTCGCGAGCTGGCGCGCCGGCTCGGTCAGAAGGTCTCCCAATTTCAGGCGAACATGGACCCCCGCGTAACCCGGAAATCGATTGGGAATCACAGAATCCCGATACCAACTTTTGTAAGCGGGAGTTTCGGCTACTTCCTTTGGATTCGGGGGAAGCTCCACGGGAAAAGTCGGCGCCTTGGTTGCCTTTTCTCTCACTTCTTTCAGGTAACCTTGAATCACTTCGGCCGGAATCTTTACTTCCTTCCGCTCCTCATCCACCGCCGCCTTGAATTTCTCCCACCCCATCTTCCGAATCAGAAATTTCATCCGGGCCGCCATCCGGTTCTTCCGCTCGCCGTAACGGTCAAAGACACGCAGCGCCGCAGCGGCCAGATTAAAAAGCTCCTCTTCCGGAAGCAACTCGGAGAAAAGAGAGCCCCGTGCCGGAACGCCTCCCAATCCCCCGCCCAGATAGGTGCGGAAGCCCCGCCTTTCTCGATTCCCCTCTTTACGGAGCGCCGCCTTGAATCCCATATCGTGGAAGAGCATTCCGGAATGGTCTTCCCGGCATCCTTCGAAAGCGATTTTGAACTTTCGGCCGAGCACCTGGTTGAATTTGTTCCGCACAAGGTAGTGGAAGAGCGCTAGAGCGTAAGGGGTCACGTCAAAGAGCTCGGTCGCTGAAACGCCGGAACGGCAGCAGGCCGTAATGTTACGGACCGTGTTGCCGCAGGCTTCGCGTGTCGTAATTCCCACAGACGCCAGCTCGAGCATCATCTCCGGGCACCGGTCGAGATTGATGTAATATAGCTGACCGTCTTCTCGGGTCGTGAAGTGGATGAAGCCGCTTGCGTATTTGTCGGCAACGCCGGCTAATTTGACGAGCTGGTCTGAAGAAATGACTCCGCCCGGGAATTTGATGCGCTGCATCTGGACCCCGTCCTGACGCTGGGCGTAGGTCCCCAGCTGCAGGCGGATCTTCTGCATCTTGACCTCGCCAATTTCGCGCTGCCGGTATTTCTGAATCCATTCCCGATATTCCTTCAGCTCATCCTGAATGGCCCCGGGGATGTTTTGGGAATTTTGTGGTGGCATGGACACTAACAATATAGGCCAAAATCGGGGGGATTGCAAAATCAGAGAAGTTTAGTCTGGTTTAACTACTACTGCTTCAGTAGGAAATCGGGCTTCCTTCGCAGAGCTTCGTGTCTGTATGTGGCTAAAAAAAATCTTTGGTCTTTATGAAGCCGGGCTTGGCCATCACGAAATCGTCAAAGGTCAATCTTTTTTCATAAAGCTCTTTTAAGGTTCCCTTCAAGGGTTTGGTCTGCCAGTCACGGCATTCCTGACAGAAACGGGGGAGCTCGCCAAACCGGCCTCCCAGATGGCGGTTGTGCCATTTACGAAGCGTCCCCTGCCAAACCTCGGTAATCGATTGTTTGTTGATATCTCCCACGGGCATCCGATTGTCCCAGTCACAGACGCAGTAGGCCACCAGGCCATCGTGATAAATTGGGAAGCTGTCCAGAATCCAAGAACAGGCGTGGCGCGCCTCTTGAGTGGGACGGTGCTCAGACAGATACCCAATCCATGTCAGTTTGGGCCGAACAAACACCGGGACTCCGAGGGCCGTCCAGTATTGCTTGAAGGCCTCTACCTCATGTTCGTTCTCCTGATAGACGCCAAACTGGACGGTGACCTTCAGAGGGTCCCCTTTGTGTTTCAAAAGATAATGGACGTTTTCCACCACCCTCTGGTAATTTCCCCGGACACGGACCTTCGAATAAGTCTCCGGGGTCGCTGCGTCAAGCCCAATGTAAATCTCATCGAGACCGCTTTCAATCACCTGATGACAAACCCTGGGGGTGAGAGAATTTCCATTCGAGTTGATGACTGTCGTTTCGACCCCCTTTTCCTTCGCCATCTTCACACGCCGCCAGACGACCTTGGAGAGGGTGGGTTCGCCAAAAAAGCAGAACCACAAACGCGTCTTGGGGCTGACCGAGGCGACTTCGTCAATGATCTTGACCGCAAGCCCCTCTTCCATCTGGCCCACCTTCAGGGTTCCTTTCCGCAGGGCCTCGTCCCGGGGACACATGAGGCATCGGAGCTGGCAGGCGCTTGTCGTCTCCATCAGGACTTGATGGGGAAAATAGGGGTTGACCCTCGAATCAAAATCGATGGTGGGTTTCAAAGAAAGGAGCGCTGAGCTTTGAGGACGGGCGCTCCTCAAGGGGTGACGAGGCTTCCTTCGATGACCCTCGTGTTCAAGTCCACTCTCCCGCGCACGAGGCGCTTGATCTCCAACAATCGGTTCCAGGCCGCGGGTTTCACCCGGGTATCCGCCGTGGGCCGGTTGACGGTGTAGAGATGGATGTCTTTCGGATGGATGGAGACGACAGCGTCAAGCCACGCGTCCAAGGGAGTACCTTTTGTGTTGTCGACCGGGGCCGTGATGAAAAGACTCTGAAGGGTGACGTCCGGAATCTGCCTCAGGCCCTCCAGGATTAAATTGAAATCAAAGTTGACATAGTTAACGACTGGATTATTGACGGCGAGGTAAGTTTGGCGGTCTCCGGCATCGAGCTTCATGTATTTCTCGTCAAACTCGGCAAGGGCTCTTTGAACTTCGGGGAAGTGGACCCGCGTTGAATCCGAAAGAATCGTTACCTTCGCTTCGGGAAAGTACCGCCCCCTGAGGTCCTTGACCCCTTGAACCAGGGCCCCAAGTTCTGGGTGGAGCGTCGGCTCCCCGTTCCCGGAAAAGGTAATCGAGTCAATCCGTTCCTGACGCCCACATCGGGCCTCAAATTCCCGAGCCATTTCCTCCAGAAGTTGAGAGGCCGGTTCGAGCTTTGTGGTCCGCATTTTTTTAAGATCGGTCCAGCCGTACTGACAGTAAATACAGTTTGAAAGGCAGAATTTTACGCCGGTTGGTAAGACGTTGATTCCAAGCGACCTCCCGAGACGCCGGGAAAGGAGGGGTCCGTAGACCACCGAATTTTGCAGCGGGATTGTCATCTCTCCTCTCCCGCGAAATGGAAAATGGGCTGATAGCCCCTCGTCTTTGCTGACTCCGCCACCTCTTTGAGGGGCCGATGGTCCAAGAGGTTGAACTGTCCGCCTTCGACTTCCTTTTCCAGGGTGTAACCGCCCGGAACCGTTGAAGAGCCGGCGCTTAAATGGGTCACACCGATTCCAAGATCGAGGAGGTGGTCTCGAAATTCGGAGCCCTCCCGGGTGCTTAAAACAATCCCGACGGAAGGGAGGGCCAGGCGGACGAGGGCAATCATCTTTTCATACGCCTCACAGGTCACGAGTTCGTCTGAATCCTGAAAAAAGGAAATTCCCGGAGCCGGTCTCAGTCTCGGAAACGAAAAGGTGGCCGGCAGGCGGCCGAATTTCTCTTCGATCTGATGGGCGTGATAAACCAGTTCCGCGAGATCCTCCCGGTAATCGTGGAGGCCGACAAGAATCCCCAGACCCACCCGCTCCATCCCCGCCGAAAGGGCCCGTTCCATCGCCTCAAGGCGCCAGTCAAAATTTCTCTTTGGTCCTTCGTGGACACTCGAATAAGTGGCACGGTCATAGGTTTCCTGAAAGAGAAGAACCTGCCTCACCCCGAGGTCCCCAAGAAAACGGTATTCGGCGGTATCGAGGGGGCCGACCTCGGCCATGAGCGAAAAATCAAGATGCGACCGTCTGAGGCGCCACAAATACTCTCCGAGCTTCTCCGTCCCGGCATAACGGGGGTGCTCCCCTGCGATTAAAAGAAGGGTCCGGTGGCCCTCCCCCCAGAGGAATTCGGCCTCACGGACAAACTCTGACGCTGTCAAGGCCCGCCGCCGGGTGAGGCGGTTCGTTCTTCGAAATCCGCAGTAGTGACAGTCATTCACACAGAAATTGGAAAAATAAAGCGGCGCAAAAAAGGAAAGTTTCTTCCCAAAATTTTTTTCCGTGAGGGCCCGAGCGATGAGGAAAATCCTCTTCCACTCCTCCGTCTTCGCCTCTTCGAAAATCGTCAAAATGTCTTCGGCCGGAAGCCCCTTCCCCCTCTCGGCCTCGTCAATGATTTCCGAGAGCTCAGGACAGCTCGTAGAGTTCACAGGTTCCCTTTCTCTCGGAGGTCCTCCGGGCCTTGACCTTCAGGGTGTGGACCGAGGTCGTCTCAAGGAGACCTTTCACGAAATTTCCCTGGATTTCACACATGACCTCGGGCGAAATCCTCGCCTTTTTCCAGTAAGCCTCGTGCGGGCACTCTTCGTGGCGAATGAGCGCTTTGCTGCAGCTCCGAAGGCAGGGATATTCGCAGGCGCCACAGGGGATGAAATCGTGGAACCAGAAGTGAAGAAACCGTTTGGCCTCCTCCCGGTCTTCCAGGACGAAACCCTGTTCCTCGGAGAGTTCAAGGCCCACCTTTTTTCCGAATGCATAACTCGCCCGGGCGGCCTCGCGCCGTGCCGGCTCGCCAAATCGCTGGATTAAATTTTTAATGAGCCTCGCCTCTTCGAATTTCACCTCATCGAGCTGGCGGCCTATGATTTCAGCAAATCTTCCCCCCGCTCCTTTCTTCAGCCGGTGCTCCACCGACTCCTTGAGAGAACGGAGCCGACGAATTGAACGGGCGACAATCGGCCCGGCCTGGCTCCCGTAGGTTTCGCAAAAGGCCTCGCCAATCATTTTCGACCGGCCTTCAATCAGGGAGGCCTTGTCCAAAATAAAAAGGGGAGGAACCTTGAGAAAGTTACTCATACACGAAAAGGGTATTCCGGTTACGAAAGGGGGTCAGTGACGACCGTCACACCTCTGAGCGGGCTCGCTCGTGGAAACGTTCAAACTCCCCCTCAGAAGGAAATCGCAGAAGATAAGGGAGAGCGAAAATAAGCCAGCCCAAGCCGGCAACCATCCAGGCCAAGGCAGCGAATCCCAAAAGTTGAAAGTAAAAACGAGGGAAAAATACGCTCACCACGCGGACTCCAAGCGCCAACATCCATCCTACAAAAAAGATCTCCGAAATCTTCCACTGGCCAAAACCAAGTGGAAACACAATTCCCAAGATCGACCCAAAAAAAATCAAAACTTCCCAGCCTGCCGCCGGTGCCGTTGAGCTGAATCGAGGCAAGGCCGTTAGAAGAAAACCGGTCACAAAGCAGAGCATGTAAGCGCGCATTTGAAGGGACGAATGAAAAATAGCGGAGTAGTTCTTAAGCCAGCTAAGCGAATAAAAGAGCCCGTGGCCGGCGCCCACGAAACCAATCAGGATCCCGAGAGGAAAAAAAAATCCGGAAGGGCTTTTGTGAGATTCGCTTGAACATTTCGGAGAAATGCTTGCAGGCGGAGGCCCCGCTTGAACGTTTCAGCTTTGGGGAGGCGCCTTAAGACTGAAAGTTACGGACACTTCGCCTTCAGAGATGCTAAGGGGCTGGCGTTCGCGCCCGAGCCACTCGTGCCACACTTCGATCTCGTAGTCGCCGGGGGGAATCCCTTCGATTGCGAAATTTCCATCCGCATCCGTGACCGCAAAATAGGATTCGTCGAGAACGGCGACGTAGGCGCTCATCCAGGTATGACCGGCGTCACAGCGGACCTTGAGAATTCCGCCTTTGTCCAACTTCTTTCGAATCTCCATCCCCATGATCGGGACGGCGATATTAAAAGCGGTCGTGCCATCTTCCAAAAAGGCGTGCGTATTGTGGAGCACGGGGTCACTACTCCTAAGGGTAAGCGTCGACCCTATTGGAAGCGCTTGGACATGCGGGACAAATTCACAATTGATTTGGTCAAGCTTTCCCGTTTGGGGCACCGATCTCCCCGTGGCGCCGACGACCTTTACGATGGCGTTCATGACTCCTTGGTCGGCCCCAAGGATGAGTTTCTGGATTGCCTTGGCTGTCCCGCAGGTTGGGATATCGCTTTTCACCTCGACTTTTTCTGCCACAGGCGCCGTCCCTTGGAAAACAACTTTTCCTCTGACTACGCCCTGGGCATAGCCTAAGGGGGGAGGAAGAAAAACCACGAACGCAGTAAAGGCCAACGGAAGAAGTTTCATTTTATTTTCCCTTTTCTTTTCTCATCTCACCGATTTTCGCGAGCGAAAAAAGTTATGGTATCGAAGAACTGGGAATGAGACCAGGCCCAAATCGACCAAAACGCCGGTGAGGACATAGGGAAATCCTCCTCCCCCGAATCCGTAGCTGTGAAGACCGGCGGCCAGAACAAAATTTACCCCGTACCACGCCATCAAAATCCCGAGGAAGGCCAAAACCGAACCGACCGTGAGTCCAAAGGGCCCAATCCACCCGGCCGTGCGGGCGTGTAGGAGCGCGAGGTTACCGAG